>JAAZBV010000104.1 GCA_012513605.1 Desulfatiglans sp.
AATTCAAGGGGGTAGGTCTTCACTACAACGGGTTTTCACACCCCTCTCTAATAATTACAGTTACTTATACCCCGAAAAATCGTCATTTTTACTAAAACACTAATCGAATAGCGAAAGTCGGGCTAAACAGTATGAAATTTGGTTGAATAACTACAAAAGAGAAGAGTTAGCTAAATCAAAAAAATCAGCTACAAGTATTCAATCATGAATATCTCTTAATATACCCCGCCACCCTCACCTTTCTTGAGGTATTTGCAGAACTCATGTATCTCACCTTGCCGAATATCTCCCTTTCAGGCCCCCAGGCGCGGTCGTATCTCCCCAGTGTCCAGAATATGCCGCTGTATGAGTTGGGGTCACGGCCATCAAGGGCATATTTATTGTTAAGATAAATCATTATTTCAAGCGCCCTTTCAGGCGTGGGTGACCATTCAAGTATCTTTTTACCCCAGAGCATCCTTAAATAGTTATGAATCTTTCCTTCCCTTACAAGCTGAACCTGGGCAGCATTCCAGAGCGGGTCGTGAGTTTGGCCGTTTTCAAACTCTTCTTCCGAATAGATATACTCCCTGTTATCCATCTCATGTATCTTAAGGGTTTCCATGGCCCATCGGGGTAATGACTTAAACTTATCATAATCCCTATTGTACCTGCACATATTAAAGCCAAGCTCGCGCCAGGTGATGAGCTGATCAAGAAATGCCTCGGCTGATTTACCCATGCCCCACCACCCCTCTTTCTGCCCTCTGGCATAATCGGACAGTTTTCCCGGGTGCCACTCTTGAGCCTCCTGTATCCTGTAAAATATCTCATGGCTATTGATGTGGCCGAAGTGCAGGTATGGCGAGAGATTGCTTGTTGCATCCTCACAAGGTTCATTTCGTTTTTCATCATAGGATGAAAGTTTTTCATTGATAAAGATATCAAGCAGTCGATTAGCGTTAAAACTGCCTCCTGCCTTATCAACTGCCTTTATATTGTGATCTACAGGTAGTTTTGTAAGCGCTCCTGAGTAATTTTCAAGAAATTTAAATGGAGCAGGAGGCCATTTTCCAGTTATATCTTTTGGCAGGGATTTTAGTTTTTCCAGTCGCAGATTTTTAAGCGGAGATGCCTGAGGCAAATCCACAAGATAATCAGGCAGGGTCTTTTGCAAAAACCTTCGGAACGAATAAGCTGTAGTAAACTCCCTCTCTGCCATACTCATGGGTAATAGCCCGTTTGAATCCACCTTTTCAATGAGAACAGGAAGCCTCTCCGATATCTTTTTTAGCATGGCCGGTATAAAAAAGGCCGGGAAATCATCTGTAATGATCAGGCATGCATGTTTTGCAAGCTCCATTACAAGGCCCCTGCCTTTACCCTTGGCCGGTTCTACATAAGGGTAATAAAAGATGTTTTTCCCCTGAGCCTCTCTGAAATTATCCCTCATCCCATTGATAATAAACCCGTGGAATCTGTCACATGCCCATTCATAGTTACAGTCAATAGCCTCAAGCACCATTAGCGGTTTAGCCAGCTTTTGTGCCCATTCAATGGCCCTGTCAAGGCTGTAGTTCCATTTAAGGCGGCGATTTGCTGTCATCCAGTAGAGGATAAACCCGCCATCAGGGTTAATCCCCTTGCTGTTTACCTTATTTATCCTTGTTTCAGGGACAGGGCGCAATTGTTACCCTCCTAAATAAAAATTATTTGATTTCGGTTTTCATAAGTGGCAGCATCATTTTCATTATGTTATTGTACCGAAGCATCTGTCCAAGATTACACCATGAGGGTATTTTAATGAAATATTGCCACATGCACAATAACAGGATTATCATAATGACATTGCTAATGGTATTTTTATTTTCCCCCCTCTCCTCCGCCATAAATAATAATTCTTCAGGTATACACTGGGGTATGCTTCTTATTGGTCTTTTGGGTGGCCTTGCCCTTTTCCTTTACGGCATGGCCAAAATGAGTGAGGGGATGAAAAAGACCGCGGGAAACCGGATGCGGGATATAATCCATGCCATTACAAAAAACAGGTTTATGGCCCTCTTAATCGGCGCATTCGTAACTATGGTGGTGCAATCAAGCAGCGCTACAACAGTTATGCTCGTTAGTTTTGTACAGGCCGGGCTCATGACCTTTACCCAGTCGCTGGGTGTGATACTCGGAGCAGATATAGGCACAACCGTAACAACCCAGCTTATAGCCTTTAATTTTGATGACTATGCCCTGCTTATTATAGCCATAGGGTTCGGGATGCAGCTTGTTTCAGGAAAGGAAAAGATAAAAAATATAGGTGAGATAATCCTGGGTTTCGGTATACTCTTTTATGGCATGAAGCTCATGAGCGATACCATGGCCCCACTGCGTGATTATCCCCTGTTTATAGAGACCATGGGACGCTTAAAGGCCCCTCTTATGGGGCTTCTTGCGGGGACAATATTCACAGGCTTGATACAGAGCAGCGCCGCTACCGCGGGTGTTGTAATTGTCCTGGCCCAGCAGGGGCTTATAACCCTTGAAACAGGCATCCCAATTATTCTGGGTGCTAATATCGGTACATGCGTTACTGCCGGGCTTGCCTCAATTAACTCCTCACGTGAGGCAAAACGGGTTGCATTTGGCCATGTGTGCTTCAAGGTTTTAGGGGTTTTGATGTTTATCTTCTGGGTGCCGGTGTTTGCCGATCTTGTAAGGAATATATCCGGAAGGTTTGAGAGCGATGTTGCACGTCAGATCGCAAACGCCCATACCCTGTTCAATGTGAGCCTGGGTCTTTTCTTTCTGCCCTTTATTAAATTCTTTTCAAAGATCATGATAAAAATCCTGCCTGAAGGCGAAAAGGAGGCGGAGATTGAGCTCAAGCCCAAATACCTTGATGATAAGAATATAGCTTCCCCAGCGCTCGCCATAGAACTTGCGAGAAGAGAGCTTTCCTACATGGCCCAGATATTGAGCCGGATGCTTAACACGGTTTTTATTCCCTTTATATCGAATAGAAAAGAGTCTGGCAATATTACCTCCCTTTCTGATGAAGAAAGGGAAATGCTGATTAATGAGATCCCCCGCACAGATGAGAAATATCCCCATTTGACACTTTTTGAGGCGCTTGATGTGCGTGAAGAGCATATAGATTTCCTGAATGACAGGGTACAGGAGTTTCTTATAAATATAAGCAGGCGTGAATCAACTGCCGCACAGGCAAATGAGCTATACGGGCTTATCTCTATCTCAAGCGATATGGAGAGCATTGCAGATCTCATCCACAGGAACCTGCTTAAACTGATCCATAAGAAAAATGCGCTTGAAAGGGATTTTTCAAAAGAGGGCAAAGAAGAGCTGATGATATACCACGGAAAGGTGTGTCGGCAGATTGATAGACTTGCTGAGGCTCTGGCAGAAAGGAATATCGAAAAGGCGATTGCCATTATGGGCAGGGAGAGAAAATACCTTGACCTTGAGGCCCAGTACAGGATAAAGCATCTGGAAAGGGTGCGTCATGAAAAGCTTGACTCTGTTTTGACACATGAAGTCCACATGGAACTTATGGATATCCTGAAGCAGATCGTTGTTTATACAAGCAATATCGCCAAGACATTCCTGACAAAATGCTACCCTGATCAGGTAAAGGAAAAGGTATAATTATGGGTAATCTAAAAGGGTTTCAAAAAAAATATCTAAGGGGTCTGGCCCACAGCCTTAAGCCTGTTGTGTTAATCGGCCAGAAGGGTTTTACTGATGAACTTGTAAAGTCCACAGATCAGGCCCTTGACAGGCACGAGCTTATAAAAATAAAGTTCAATGAGTTCAAGGAAAAGGAGCAGAAGGCTGAGATAACAGAGATGCTCTGCAAGGCAACAAAGGCCGAGGTGGTTGGCGCTATAGGCCATATGGTGATCTTATACCGTGAACAAAAAGACCCTGACAAAAAAAAGATAGTGCTTCCTGAATAAAAATTAATAATACTATTTATGAATATAAAAGAATAAAAACCTCTATGTCCACTAACCACACGAAATACATAAAAATAAGAGTTTTAAAATTTTAGTGTGTTTCGTGTATTTCGTGGTTAATAAATGGATTTTGAAAACTTTATGACCTTTACCCGAACAGTAACAAATCTTAAAAGAGGTTATGTGAATGGGTATAAAAGAGCGTAAAAACCATGAGAGCGGATTTAATCTTATTAATAAAAATTGTATCCTCCTCTGCTCCATATGGACAATCCTGATAGCCACCTTCTATGCTTTTGCTATCCAGAATCAAAAAAGACTTACAATAAAATTTGCGGAGATAGAGGCTCTGGCAGATTATAATAAAGACCTTGCCTATCGCAGATGGTCTTCCATGCATGGAGGCACCTATGCTCCGGTCACCGAGAGAACAAGGCCAAACCCCTATCTTGAAGATATCATCGAACGGGATATCGTTACCCCATCTGGTAAAGCGCTTACCCTTATCAACCCAGCATATATGACAAGGCAGGTTCATGAGCTTGCAGAAGAGCAATATGGGATAAAGGGGCATATCACAAGCCTTAATCCTATCAGACCGGAGAATGGGCCGCTACCCTTTGAGGTTAAGGCGCTTGAGGCCTTTGAAAAAGGAGAGAGCGAATACTTAAGCGTTGATGACACAGGACAGGGAAAATATTTAAGGTTCATGCGGCCAATGATCACTGAAAATTCCTGTCTAAAATGTCATGGGAAGCAGGGGTATAAAGAGGGAGATATAAGGGGAGGCATAAGCGTATCAATACCTCTTTCACGTTATAAGCCCATTGAGAAAACCACAATTAAAGCCATAACCATTGTTTATACAACCGTATGCATTTTAGGGCTTGCCGCATTAAACATAATCTTTTTTACACGCGGTAAACATCAGCAAATACAAAAAATCGCTGAAGGCAAGCTCAGGTTCCAGGCAAAACTTCTGGATGCAGTGGAACAGTCTATTGTCGCCACTGACCTGAACGGGAAGATAGTTTACTGTAACCCATATTCGGAAAAGATCTACGGATGGAAAAGGTCTGAGGTGATTGGCCATGAGATGATGAGGCTTATGATACCTGACGCCTACATGGATGAGGGATTGAAGGATCATGTCAGAGTCCTTGAGGGGGAGAGCTGGTCACGGGAGGTTTTTGTGAAGAATCAGTCCGGAAAAATATTCCCTGCCCTTGTGAGCGCTTCACCAGTCTACAATGAAAAGGGAGAGATAACCGGGGGCATTGCCATATCGATAGACCTTACTGAAAAGAAAAAGCTTGAGGCGCAGCTTCAGCAGACCCAGAAGATGGAGGGGATAGGTATACTTGCAGGAGGCATTGCACATGATTTCAATAATATCCTTGCGCCGATTATACTCCATTCACAGATCGCAATGGATGATATTGCCCCTGACAACCCGCTTCAGGCAAGTATGAAAGAGATCTACAGGGCTGCAATAAGGGCGCGTGAACTTGTAAGGCAGATACTCACATTTGCGAGAAAGGGGCAGGACAGCAGGATTGTGTTAAGGGCATCTCTTGCAGTCAAGGAGGCGGTGAAATTTTTAAGGTCAACTATCCCTGCAACAATAGAGATAAATTTTGAAATGAATACCAATAATGATGCCATACTGGCAAACCCTACCCATATAAATCAGATTGTAATGAACCTGTGTGCAAATGCTGCCTATGCCATGAAGGAAAATGGGGGTATCATAACTGTTACCCTGGATAATGGTGATGAAAAAGATGGGGACAGGCCCGGTTGTGACCTGCCTCCCGGGCAATATCTAAGGTTATCTGTAATAGATACTGGCCCCGGTATCCCTCCTGATATTATTGACAGGATATTTGAACCATATTTTACCACAAAAGGTCCCGGAGAGGGCACAGGCCTTGGTCTTGCTATAATCCACGGTATTGTAAAAAGTTATGAAGGTGGGATCGCTGTGGAAACCTCCCCTGATGCAGGAACGACTTTTTTCATATATCTTCCCCTTGCAAATGAAAAAGCAGTTATGGTGGAAGATAATAAAACAGAGGTTAAAAAGGGAAAGGAAAGGGTGCTTTTTGTTGATGATGAGGAGGCTGCTATTACAGCAATGAAGAAGATACTGGCAAGGCTGGGCTATACAGCAACCACATCTAACAGCAGCAGGGATGCACTTAAAATCTTTAAAGATAACCCTGCAGGATTTGATCTCATTATCACAGACATGACCATGCCCGGAATAACCGGGTTGCAGCTTGTAAAGGAGGTAAGGGCCATAAGGTTGGATATACCTGTAATCCTCTGCACAGGCTATAGTGACCAGATTGACGATGAAAAGGCCCAGATGGCAGGGGTAAATGAATTTATGATCAAGCCTGTCAGCATGTTTGACATAGCCAGCGCAATCCGCAGGGTGTTGGAGAAGGATAAATTACAGGTTGATATCTGATATTTCCTGAATCCAGAGAGATACCAAATAAAGCAGAGACAAGGCCTGCCACAAATAAGGCAGGTAAACATGCCTTGTCTCTAACGTAAATTACCTGCTTCCAAAGGACCTTTTATAAAGATCATGCAGTGCCTGTTTTCCATCTTCAGATAGATTTCTGGTTCCGGTCCCGGCAAATGTCTCTGATGCTATAACCGGTGTATCCTCAATCCATCTATTTTCTTCCCAGGCGTACCATGCCTTTTTGTCCTGATCATATACATGCAGTGGACGATTAAAAAGCTTGGCCAATTCAACACCCCAGCCTGTGCCCCCTTTTACAGTGCCATCCGCCTGTATCCAGCCAACTGTAATTACATGATAGCCATTATTTATCATGTGAAAAATGGACTGAATAACCTTTCGAATCTTGTCTGCTTTTGAGTAGTTACGTTTCATCCTCATGGAAACTATCTCCATGCTGATATCACCCTTTTTCAGCTCTTCAGCAGAAAGAACTTTGAGGTTGTTAGTATGCTCCGCAATGTGTCCTTCATAGGAAAAATTTACCTCATTAAGTTTCCATGCTTCTGCAAGTCTGCCGAACTCAGCCTCGGCCCCCTTGTGGCCACCGCTATATAATGTTATTTTAGAAATGTTTTTCATTTTATTATCTCCTGTTATTACTGTTAAAAATCAAAAAGTCGCCTTTAATAGACTAATTTAATCCATTATACAACCTTTATTTTATTTGTGTATTTCTTAGTGGTGGAGCAGCTTCATCATACCTTTCAGACCAAAAATAATCAACTTTGAATATTTATTGACTTGCCATGACCGGAAGTTTTGGTATTGTAACCCTGTTTTTATGAAGTTTTAAGGCGGTTTTTATGAAAAATAATTCTATTGAGCAGTTGCTTTCCTTTGATAAAGAGCATGTCTGGCACCCATATGCCTCCATGATATCGCCCCTGCCTGTACACCCGGTTGCCTCGGCCCGCGGTGCAAGGCTCACGCTTATGGATGGAACCGAGCTGATTGACGGCATCTCATCATGGTGGTCGGTAATCCATGGTTATAATCACCCTGTGCTTAACAGGGCTATCCAGAACCAGGTTAACAATATGGCCCACGTGATGTTTGGCGGGCTTACACATAAACCTGCTGTTGAGCTTGCCTCCCTGCTTGTCGAAATAACCCCGGAGGGGCTTGAAAAGGTCTTTTTCTGTGATTCCGGCTCTGTTGCCGTGGAGATCGCAATAAAGATGGCTATCCAGTACTGGTACGCTGATGGCAAACCTGACAAAAACAGGCTGCTAACTGTAAAATCCGGTTATCATGGCGATACCTTTATGGCCATGTCTGTGTGTGCCCCTGAGGGTCTGCACCAGATGTTCGAAAATGTAATCCATAAGCAGTTTTTTGCGGATGCCCCGGCTACAGGGTATAACGAGGAATGGGATGAAAATGAGATAAAGGGCATGGAACAAATCCTGCATGATCACCATCAGGAGATCTCCGCCATTATCCTTGAACCTGTTTTGCAGGGTGCCGGAGGCATGCGGTTTTACTCTCCTCAATATGTAAAAAGGGTGCGGGAGCTTTCCAGTAAATACAATGTGCTTTTTATAGCAGATGAAATAGCCACAGGCTTTGGCCGCACAGGGAGCCTTTTTGCCTGTGAAAAGGCGGGTATCAGCCCTGATATCATGTGCGTTGGGAAGGCTATTACTGGGGGCTACATGAGCCTAGCCGCCACCATTGCAACAAAAGAGGTGGCAGAGACCATATCATCGGTCAAAGATGGGGCATTTATGCACGGGCCCACATTTATGGCAAACCCCCTTGCCTGCGCTGTTGCTGTTGCAGGTATAAAGCTCCTTTTATCCATGCCCTGGAAAAGGCGGGTAGCAGAGATAGAGGCACGGTTAAAAAAGGGGTTAATGGCTTATGTGAATGCACCAAAAGTGGCTGATGTCAGGGCACTGGGGGCAATCGGTGTTATAGAGATGAAAGAGGCTGTTGATCTTAAATCTATCCAGGAAAAGATTATAAAGTTGGGCGTATGGCTCAGGCCATTTGGCAAGGTTATCTACACCATGCCACCATACATAATCCAGGATCATGAGCTTGATATAATTATTGATGCAATGGGAAGACTTGCAGAGGAGTAAAGGTATAAAGTTGAATAAATACAGTTTCATATCCTCCGCACTTGAAGAGCGGAAAGAGAGGCACCTGTTCCGCAGCCTTAAGAGTGTGCTACCCCTGGCTGGCGGAGAGGTAGAGGTAAACGGGCGCCGAATGGTCAACTTCTGCTCAAATGACTACCTTGGCCTTTCAACTCACCCCCTGCTAAAACAGCGCATGATAGAATACACAGAAAGATATGGTGCAGGCTCTGCCGCCTCAAGGCTTGTATGCGGGAACCTTCGCTTTTTTGACGAGCTTGAGGCAAGGCTTGCAAGACTCACAGGCCATGAAAGCGCCATTGTATTCAACTCCGGGTTTCAGGCAAATGTATCCCTGTTGCCTGCCATTACCGATTCCAGCACCCTTATTCTTTCGGACGCTCTTAACCATAACAGCATTATACAGGGGTGCAAACTCTCCCGCTGCTATGTGACGCCATTTAACCATAATGACCTTAACCACCTTGAGGATATCCTTAAAAAAGGTGTTGGCCTTCACACAAGGAGGCTCATTGTTACTGAGTCCATCTTCAGCATGGATGGTGACATGGCTGATATTGATGCGCTTATTTTATTATCGGAAAGATATGATGCACTGCTCCTGGTTGATGAGGCGCATGCAACAGGTGTTATGGGTAAAAATGGAATGGGTATAAGCAGCAACAAAGATGTTGATATGGTAATGGGGACATTCTCAAAGGCTGTAGGCTCATTCGGGGCATATGTATCGTCTAACAGTATGATGAGGGATTATATAATCAACTTCTGCAACGGATTTATATACACGACAGCGCTTCCGCCAGGGGTAATAGGCGCAATAGATGCAGCCATTGAACTCATCCCGCAGATGGACAAAGAGCGGGAAGGGCTTATGGAAAATTCTGCCAGGCTCAGAAAAGGGCTGGCAGAACAGGGATATGATACTGGAAAATCCGCAACACATATAATCCCTGTTATTATCGGGGATGAAGAGGAGGCATTAAGGCTCTCTGCATGGCTTTTAGAAAACAGTGTGCTTGCAACCACCTTCAGGCCTCCAACTGTGCCCAGGGGGCAGTCAAGGATACGCATTGCCATAACATCTGCCCATAATGAGGGGCATGTTGATCTGCTCCTTGCACTTTTCAAAAGGTGGCGGGAGATTAATTGAGTATGACAGAATCAAATATAAAATTACCAGAGAGGATATTTATTACAGGCACAGACACAGGCATTGGAAAGACTCTTGTCTCTGCAATACTCATGCTGGGCCTTAATGCAAGGTACTGGAAGCCTGTCCAGAGCGGGTTAACCAATATCACCGATACAGAGTGGGTAAAAAGGCACACAGCTATTGATGTATCCAGGTTTTTCCCGGAGACATACAGGCTTAAGGCGCCTCTTTCGCCCCATGAATCAGCAGCACTGGAGAGTATGCATATTGATCTTGAAGAGTTTATCATCCCGGAAATTCATAAAGGAGAAACACTTATAATTGAGGGGGCAGGCGGTATCATGGTGCCGCTCAATGAAAAAGAGCTTATGATAGACCTTATGAAAAGGTGCAACGCCCCTGTTATACTGGTGGCAAGGAGCGGCCTTGGCACAATCAACCATGCATTATTATCTATCAATCATCTGAAACATGAGAATATCAAGGTACTCGGTGTTGTAATGAATGGCCCCCTGAATAAAGGCAACCGTGATGCAATAGAACATTTCGGGGGCGTTAAGGTGATAGCAGAGATTGAACCTATGGAGCAAATAACCCAGGAAAGCCTTAAACAGGGTTTCCGCAAATATTTTGGAAAGAGGACATGAAAGATACTGGATGCTATATAAAACTGGCAGAGGGCATCCTTAATGGTGATACCCCGGACAACCAGGCATACTTGGAAATTCTCTCTGCCCCTGATGAGGAGCTTTTATCCATCATGGGCGGGGCAGATATGATTAGACAAAAATACTTTGGCATGAAGATACACCTCTGCACCATATGCAATGGTAAGTCAGGCAGATGCTCAGAGGACTGCAAATTCTGTTCACAGTCTTCATTTTCAAATACCAGCGCACCTGTGTACCCTGTTTTGCCAAAGGATGAGCTTTTAAAAGGGGGCATCTATGCACAGGAGAGCCCCATAAACAGGTACTCCATTGTTACAACCGGCAGGGGGCTGCCAGTGCGGGATGTAGAGGCAGTTATTGATGCCATGAAGGGCCTTGATGATAATAGGATAAAAAAGTGTGTATCCCTGGGGATACTCAAGGATGCAGAGATGCAGCTTATAAGGGGGGCAGGCATAACAAGGTATCACCACAACCTTGAAACAAGCAGAAGCCTTTTTGCTGGCGTATGCACAACCCACTCCTATGATGAGAGAATAGAGACCATAAGGTCCGCAAAAAGGGCAGGCATGGAAATATGCGCTGGCGGTATCCTGGGTATTGGTGAATCAGATGAGCAGATTCTTGAGCTTGCATCTGATATAAAGGAGCTAGGCGTTGACTCAATACCCCTTAACTTTCTTGTTCCTATTCCTGGCACCCCCTATGGAGGGATGAGCAGGCTTACACCAATTAAATGCCTAAAGATAATCGCCTTTTTCAGATATTTTTTACCGGATAAAGAGATCATCATCTGCGGCGGCAGAGAAAAGAACCTGAAGGAACTGCACCCCCTCATCTTTTATGCGGGCGCAAGCGGGATGATGACAGGTAATTACCTGACCACAGATGGGAGAACCCTTGAACATGACCTTGCACTGCTTGATCAGATGGGGTTTGGGGTAAGGGAGAAATAAAAAAAGATTTGTGTGTATTAACAAGGTAGGGGCGGGCCTGCGTGTCCGCCCGGTATTTGGGGATGTGCACCGCCATCCCCGGGCAGGCACACAGGCCTGTCCCGATCATGGATTGAAACCCATTTTAGATATATCATTATACCTTTCACTCCAAAAAAAACTGGATTCCACGGTCAATACATGAAATTTCTAAGATGGAGATAATATGTCTTAAGTAAAGTCATTTCTTCAACACATTAAAATTATCGTAAAACAACTTTATTTGCGATCCCAAGGGCATTAAGCTCCGCGCTCAGCTCCTCTGCCCCTGCCTTTGTAACAAATGCGCCGTTAAGAAGATTATCAAAATTTTCATCAGCAATGATATATGGTGAATAATCATTTTCCTTCAGGATACTGGCCACGCCTTCAAGGGCCGCCCTGTCAGTAAAGCCGCCGGTATAAACAGCATATGGCGCCTTCCTGATCTCGCCATCCTTTATTGCTTTCTCATTAATAAATGCCTCTGCACCCTCTTTATCAGTGAACTCCCCTGAATATACCCTGTACCATATCCCCTTTTCCCCAAGGTTGACCTTTACCCAGAATGATGCAATCCCTGATTTTGCAAAGTGATCAATCGCCCTCTTTGCCTGACTCGTACTGTTGAATGAGCCCAGATATACAGAATAGGGGAATCTGCCCTCCTGGTAAATAAACACTGTCTCTGTCTCAGCAGGTGCAGGGGGTCCAGGGGCAACCTCTGGCTGTTTCTGATCAACCGCTTCAGTTGCAACACTTTTTTCAACCGCTATTCCCACAGGAGCCTTTGAGGCGGGTATATCTGCATCATCGGGTTTAATCTCGGGTGTTTCTGGTTTTAGCGGCTTCTTCTCTAAAGCCTTTTCAGGGGCCTTAACTAACTCAGGCACCGTTGTCGCTGTCCTTTCTTTAAAGATCAAATCCCTCTGCCAACACAATGCAGCAATAATGATAATGGCGGCAAGGGGTATAATCGTCTTTGCAATGTTTTTCTTTTTAACAGGCGCATGCATTTCACTGTCGCGCACCTCTCTCCGTGCATATTTTTCTCTGAGGGCTTGAGGGATAAGTCCAGACCTGACACAGTTAAGGGTAATGCCTATGATGTTGCTTCTTACACGTGAAAGCTGGGTAAGGGTGCGTTTAAGTGCCCGCATGGAGACCTGTGCAGGGTTATACACTACAATTGTTCCATCGACCTTTGCGGCCAGGGTAGCTGCGTCTGCGCTGGAAATCACAGGCGTTGAATCAAGGATTACAATATCATAGGCACTCTTTACCGCATCGAGAAACTCAGAAAACCCTTTTGTCCCGAGAAGTTCACCCTGCTTTTCGGGTAAGGCACCCCTTGTAATGATATTGAGTTTATCCAGGCCAGGCGTTAACATTATACGGTCAAGGGTCATGCCCCCTATGATCATCTCTGTGACTGTCTTTACTGTTTCTTCCCATTGAGATGAGCCCAGGAGTATATCTGTAAGACCGGGCGATTCATCAAGTGAAAACCATGCAGCGAGGTCAGGGTTAGTTATGTCCGACCCAACGAGAAGTGTCCTGAGCCCTGCCTGTGCAAGGCCAATGGAAAGGTTTACTGCAACAGTGCTCCTGCCTTCGCCAGGGTAGCTGCCTGTTACAGCAATGCTCTTTATCTTCCCATCATGAAGGGCCGCCTGTATATTTGCCCTTAACCCCCTGAAGCTCTCGGAAACAAGGGTCCCCGGCGCAAAATGGGTCACAAGGGCAATAGATTGTTCTGCTGATGGGGCTGCCCCTCCTCTTTTACCGCTGTCAGGTTTGCCAGAGGCTAAATCCTTTTGCTCAACACCAGGTATGATCCCTATAACCCTTACCTTAAGTTCTTTTTCCAGTTTTTCTATTAAAACAGCGGAGTGGTCTATAGCCTCAATAATTATAGTAAGTATCAGCCCCAGGATAATGCCCGCTATGAGAGCTGATAACACTGTTTTCAGGTAATCAGGTTCATTGTATGGAAGGGCAGCGCGCTGTGCAGGGGTTACGACCCTTACATCATCGGGGTTTTCCGCCTTTCTTATCATGGTCTCCTGTCTCTTTTTCTCCAGAAAAGCTGATATATTCCTCAGTGATTCAATCTCCATTTTCAGCCGGTCAAATTCTATCTTTTTATCCATGTGGAGGTCTATATTCTCATTTACCTTTTTCAGTTCAGGTTCAAGCACTGTATTGTTTTTACCAGCCTTACCCTCTATCTCATTTTTCTTTACAAACAGAGCCTCTCCCTCAAGATCAATGGAAACAAGCCTGTTTTCTCTGATAAACCTTTCAAGCACCTCCTCTTTTGCCTTTAGTTTATCGACTGTGGCCTGATGCTCTTCATTGATATGTGCGATAACCTCATCAAGGCGTTTATCATGCGCATCTCTATAGTCTTTAATAAGTGTGGATGAGAGGGTTTCTGCAAGTTTAAGTGCATGATCAGGGTCTTTGTCCACCACCTTGACGCGGAGGATATCTGCTTTGCCCTCCCTCTCAACAGATAATCTGGATCTTAAATCCTCGATAATATCGTTTACCTTCGGGTCATCCGCCCGCATGCCTGGTTTTATCAGTAAGGTCTTTGCCGCAACGCCTGCAAGAAAATCATGGCTCAGCATTATTGCCTGCTGCGTTTCAATTTCATCAGCAGGCATTGAAAGCAGCCTGTTTAATAAACCCCCTTCACCAGGTGCAGATGTAAATTTTATACTGCATGAGGAGAGGTACATGGGCGGCATGGCCCGCCATGCGGTAAAGATAAGGCTTAAGAGCAGTGAGACCGCAATTGCAGAGATAATTATCCCCTTTCTCTTTTTTGCCACCTTCAGGTATCCTGGCAGATTGAAACAGTTACAGCTCAATTGATCTCCTTAATCTCCATTTTATCAGGGTCTATGCACTCTTTTATATGCAGCAAAGGATTGAGGGTAAGATCTATCTGAAACCCCTCCTCTGTTTTGTGCCCCTCAGTATCATAGAGTATCTCAAGTACAGGGCTCAGGGGGTGGCTCCTGTTAACAGATATGACCCGCCCTGTAAAACCATTATTAAGCCTTACATATGTGTTGACAGGGAAAAGGGAGAGCTCATAAAGAAAGGCCTTAAGAGGCTTAACGAGAAAAAGGTCTCTGCCTGTTTCAGCTATATGCCTTATTGCCTCATGGGGTAAATAGCTATCCCTGTATGGCCTTTTTTCTGTCATGGCACAATAGGTGTCTGCAATCCCAAGGATAGATGCAAGTTCAGGAACGCGCTCTCCAGTGAGACCAAGCGGATAACCTGAGCCGTCAACCCTTTCATGAGCGCATCTTGCGGCTTCAGCAAGCCAGGCGTATCTTTCACCTAAGGTAACCAGGATATGATACCCTGTTTCAGGATGCCTCCTGATTGTGGCAATATCATTATTTGATAATTTTTCCGTGCTTTTAAGGATATTTTCAGGGATCATATACATCCCTGCGTTTTCAAGCATGGCTAAAAGGCCAAGCCGCATCAACATCTTCATGTCATAGTTCATGGCCTTACCGATCAATAGCGCGGTAAAGGTAACATCAACAGAATGGGAGGCAAGATCATAGCTCTCTTTTGACCGTTTCATGGCATATTCATAGATTGAGTTTGTCAGCCCCTTTTCCAGGATTATGTGGAGATCAGAAAGCAGGTTGGCAGGGCTTACAGCTATATCGCCCCTTATGATATCAGCGGTTTCATGCGCCCTTTCCAATAAAACCCTGTAATATCTCTCAGCCTCTGCACCCCCATTTTTATTGTGAGTGGGCTCTTTTATGACCTGGGATACAATATTTACAGGTGAAAAAAGGGGTGTATCGCTGAGCCTGAAGCCCCCCTCCTGCTTTGGATGCGCAGGCTGTTTATTTTCAGCATCCTTTTTATCCCTGATCCTTATTATATCAGAAAAGCGCACCATCGCTGATTATCTTCTCCACCAGTTTTTTGCTGACATTCTCCTGTTTTGTGCCTGACCCCACAAGAAGGGAGAGATCACACAGGTTATTTATCCTTCTCGGTACTCCGCCAGTATGCTCATATATCCTCTCCATTGCATCATCAGAAAAGAGGTTGAGCCTTCCGCCTGCCTTTTGCTGCCTGAAGATAATATACCTGGCAGTCTCTTCAAGGTTAAAGGGTGTAAGATGATATTTTATGGCTATCCTCTGGTCAAGCTGCTCGATCTCCTTTACCTTCTTAATAAGCTCAGGTTGACCAATAAGGATGATGGTCATGAGAAACCTGCTGTTAAGCTGGAAATTTAACAGGAGCCTTATCTCCTCAAATGATGCCTCATTAAGTATCTGTGCCTCGTCAACAATAAGGAGGGTCTCTTTTCCGGCCTCAAGGTTGGCAAGCATCCTTTCATTGAGGGCTCTCAGGCATTTTACCTTTGTATCAGGGATATCCTTTATGCCGAACTGGTAGAGTATCTCCTGTAAAAACTCAATGGATTCAAGCCTTGGGTTTACGATTATCCCTGTGTCATATTTTTCTATGGGGAGCTCCCTTACAAAGACCATTGAGAGTGTAGTTTTACCACAGCCTATCTCGCCGGAGAGCATGGCGCTCCCCTTTCTCATCTGTGCCGCATAGATAAGGCGTGTGAGCCCCTCCTCATGGGAGGCAGAGAGGTAGTAAAACTCAGGGTCAGGGACGCTTTCAAATGGGAGCCGGTCAAATTTCCAGTAATTCAGGTACATCAATCACCACAACAATATTATTTTTTGCTGCATTAAATACAAATTTTTATAACTGCCTGTCTATGACAGGATTTCCCTCCCTGAAGATTCAGGCGCTTATTTAAAAAGGAGCCCATTATATCCTTTTTAAAACAATTTAAAAGCTGCTTGATCAGGGTTGATAAAGAAAAAGAAACAATATATGTATACTTCGGAAAAAACATCAAAAATATTTAATAAAAACGGATACTCTTATGATATTCGTACCAGAAATGAGGAAAACATGAAAACTGTCCCGTTCTATAACCCTGAAAATAAAAATGGCCCCATGAAGGTGGCTGCCTTTATGTCAGGCTCAGGGAGCAATATAAAGATGCTTTTAAAAAGAGAAAAGGAGCTGATGCTGGCTGGGGGCATATCCCCATTTCAGGTTAAGTTTATATTCAGTGACAGGTCGGACGGCGCATGTCAGGGGGAAAGGATTGCCCTTGAAAACGGGCTCCCCTACTTCAGTTATGATATACGCAGGTTTCACGCCATGCGGGGTTTAGGCCGCACAGTGCATACTGTTTCCGGGCTTGAGGCGAGAAAGGAGTATGACGGGGTTGCAGCTAATCTTGTTGCCGCATTTGATATTGATCTTATTGCCCTGGGTGGCTACATGAGCGTTACTACACTTAAGGGCTGCGTAAATGTACACCCGGCAGACCTGTCTATTTTAACCCCTGATGGTAAAAGGAGATACACAGGTGACCATGCTGTGGCAGATGCTATCCTTGCAGGAGAGAGATATCTGAGGGCATCCACCCTCTGGACAGACCAGGGTGTGGATACCGGCCCCCTGCTCATGGTTTCCGCACCTGTTGAGGTAAAACTTACTGAATCGATCGATGCTCTTAAAAATAATGCAGCGCTCCTGAAGCAGACTGTTGACCGGCATCAGGAAGCGCTTAAACAAAAAGGGGACTGGGTTATTTTCCCCCGCACTATTGAGATGATTGCAGAGGGGAGATTTGCCCTTGATGAAATGAACAGGGTATATGTGGATGGAAGGCATATGCCTGATGGGTACAGGGAATAAGTGATACAGGTGAT
Organism: Desulfatiglans sp.; assembly: GCA_012513605.1. Classification (NCBI taxonomy): domain Bacteria; kingdom Pseudomonadati; phylum Thermodesulfobacteriota; class Desulfobacteria; order Desulfatiglandales; family Desulfatiglandaceae; genus Desulfatiglans; species Desulfatiglans sp. The sequence goes on from JAAZBV010000104.1 coordinate 17,194, forward strand.
TTCATATCAGCTGCTAATAATATTTTCAGCAGACTCCCACTTGTATTAAAGTTTTTTGCTGAAAGCTTAAAAGAATGGATACAGAAAAAAGGATCATAGAGATTATTAAGGAAAAAGGCCCTCTTATAGGCTCTGATCTTATCTCTCATTTTAAAAAAGACCCTCTCATGGTTTTAAGGACATGCAAACTGTCACCTACCCTGAAGGTGCAGACTATAGGAACAAGATACCTCCGCCTTGACAGGAGGATAGAGGGTTATGCACGTTTATCACCATCCATCATGAGGGAGTTTTTGACCTACTCTGTAATAGGACTCGCAGATGACCCTGCACTTCTTATTGAAAAGGCCGATTTTCTTATTGGAAGAATAGAAAAAATAAGCAGGGGCAAACGCGACCTTGCATATAATATAGTCTCTTCACTTATGAGCAGATTTGAATATGGCACAAAGGAAAAGGCATGTTTTATTATTACAGGGGATATCGTTTTTAACATGGCGCATGATGTGCCAAGACCGGAAAGGAGCACCAGAAAAGTTGTCCAGGGTTCAGACATGGACATAGTCGTGATTGTAAAGGATGATCATGCAGATAGCATTATGGACAGGCTTGACCATGAAATATACAAAGAAAAGTGCAATCTTCTTATCAGTCCCTATACAAAAGAAGAGATAGATTATATTGTTAAGACAGTATCAAAGGTAAAAGAGCAGCTTAAGTTTGACACCTTTAAACATATGGTTGCGTGCAAGATACTTGATGAAGGCAGATTCCTTTTTGGTAATGAAGAGCTGTTCAACAGGATAAAGCAGATGCTTATTGAAGAGGGTATAGGTGATAAGATAAGGGAGATGGAAAACAAGGCCCTTGGGTTTAGACAAAGGGCAGAGGAAAAGCTCCTTGGCGATAACCCTGAACAGGCCCTGCATGACGATGAATTTCTCTTTTACCCTGTAGAAGAGTCAGAGGAGTTTGAGTAGGAGCAACAGCCCCGGTATTTTTTCACGCAGGTGTTCATCCCACCCCTGTCAGGGGCATCAGGCGCAGAAAATGGCGATTGCATCCCCAGGGATTTTCCAAAAAGATTTGCTAATTAAAGGGCCTGTCGAATGCCTCCAATACTAAAGATAGATACTGATGATGAAGAAAAGAAGTAGATTTTGAATTTGATTATCTGCTTTCCCTGACTTCTGAACAAAGATTTTAAAAGTCCGCTCATTTATAGATAACCTATACTCTTCTATAGATTTTTTACTTAATGTATTGTAATTATAATAAACCTTTGAGACATAAACCCAGAAATGGCGAGAAAATATCATGGATAACAATAACTCAACTTTTGACACAGTCTTTCTAGAAGATGATATTTTGATAAATGCTGAAACACCTCCTGAATTGATTGAAACTATGCATAAGGAAGGGTATCTGCAAAAATTAAGAACAGCTAAAGGATTATCATACCGAATTGAAAAGGATATATATGCCAGGATAACAGATGCAGATGGCAAAGAAAAACGCGGATCAAAAATAATATCTGAAGGAGGGATAATAGATTCCCGGACATTTTCAGATATAATAAAGCGAAGATTATGGGAAAGGATTGATAAATGCATGACCATTGATGGTAAAATAAATCATGAAGCCATCATCTCAAGTATAGAGCGTTTAAAAGAAGAATCTCCAATACACAGTATTATTTTTGAAACCGGTAAAGCGGAGTTGATAGAAAATATCATTAAGCAGATTGATTTTGATAAGATTATGCTGGAAAACCTTAATATCCTTTACGAACAGGAACATGAAGGCAGGTACGTCCAGCATGCCCAGAATACCGCTATCTTTGCGATAAAGATGGGAACAGGGTACGGCCTGAGTAAAAATACCCTGGTAGATCTTGCAAAGGCAGGATACCTGCACGATATTGGTAAAATAGCCATTGACCCCGACATATGGAAAAAGCAGGGGAATGAATTAACAGATCAGGAAAAGAGGCAGATAAAGGTCCACCCGCTTATAGGTGAATATATCCTTGAAGGGGCAACCTTCATACTCAAGAAAAAATATGATGCGAAGGTTATAAGGGGTGTCGGAGATCATCATGAGCGACTAACCAGCAAGGGCGGTTACCCAAGGGGAACAAGAGGGGATAAAATAGGTGATTTTGCGAGGATCATAGCAATCGCAAGCCAATTTGACAATATGCTGAGGGATTCAATAAAGGGGTTAGAAAAGTCTGAGAATGATCATCATGAAATAAATATGATAACCGACACGCTGGATTGGCTAAATAAAATGGCTGCTCAGGGCTGGTACGACCCCAAATATGTGGATATATTATCCGGTTTTTATACTCCTGCAATGGCCAGGGTGATTGGGGAAAAAGAATCTACAGATGAAATAAAGGCTATTCAAAACATTTTTATAGGGATAGAAAAGGCAGCAGGTTTTATGATGAATCTGCATTTTGACGAAGTAAAATCATCCCATCCAAAAGTATCAGATTATTGCAACCGAATATGTTCAAACGCTTTTCAGATAAGCAGGGTAATTCGTGAAGCGGGAATCACCGAACCTCTTTTACTTGTCTATTCGCAGGAAAAAAATGCAGTAAACGATGTGAAGGAAAGCCTGAAAAAAACTGTATGCTGTATGGATACACCACTTAAAGAGATGCGTGAATGCATAGATAAATTTGAGCTGTTTGCTGAAGGCCGAAGCAACTCCTGTGATGGTATTATAGATTCAGTTACAACATGGTATGATGTGATTGATAAGACTTTACGAAATGCAGCGATTCACTAAACAGATAAACGCTTTACTAGGTAGAGTAACCTTTCCTTGAAAGACCATGGTCTGCCTATGACATTGGGCAACATTTAATTCCAGGCTGCTGTTATTTTTATCAAAGACTACTTTTGATCTTGTACTGTAGTTTTAGCTCTTCAACCTGAAATCCCATTCTGATTATGCCCTTTCACTCCATCTGTTTTTTTATTCGTGTTATATCCGCCTCTTCAGGTTTGAAAGGGAAATTCCTTATATCCGGCCCGGGGCGGGAATTTGCAAAAGGCCTGTTGCAGGCGACCTCACCATCATAACCGGTGCACCCGCTTGTGCGAAAAGGTTCGCCGGTTTCAATAAGCCTTTCCATGTCAGTTAAGGATAATCCAAATTCTATTATCTGCCCGCTATCATCAAAAACAAACCGGGATATGTCAGCCATGCGCTTATCTATAAGGTATCGGGCAACCTGTATACGCCTGTACTGTGCCATTGGCGGCATGGGGTGCTCTGACATAGGGGAGTTCGCCTCAGGGAAGAATGAAAAGAGGTGGGTATATCCGCCCATATCTTTTACCCTCTGGATTGCATCACACATCTCTCTTTCTGTCTCGCCCATGCCTGTCATAAAATGTGAGCCCGCGTTCTCTTTACCAAAGACCCTGATAGAATCAGCAAGGCACTGCCAGTATCTATCCCATTTGTGCGGCCCTTTAACGCCATTTCCCCTGTATTTATTAAACAGCTCCTCTGTGGCAAGGTCTATGGCAACGCCAATCTTGTCTGCCCCAGCGTTTTTAAAATCTATAAGGTCTTCATATCTTAATATGGTTGGGGATATAAGAAGGGATACAGGGATATCAAAAGCGGAACGCAGCCTTTTGCATATCTCTTTTGTGTCTTTAACCGCGCGACCATTTGTCAGCATGGAGATACATATCCTTTTTACCCGCTCCTGCCTTTTTACAATGCCATCAATTATCTCAGCAAGGCTGTACTCAGGCCATGTGACCCTGATAAAGCTCTTTTTTGTATATGCGCCTGGCCTGTTATTGCTTAATCCGCAGTAGGCACACCTTGCCGCACACCCCTCATCATAGGTGAGGAGCAGGTTTATACAGTATAGCTTTGCGTTCCGGTAAAAGAGCCCCTGCTTAAAACCAAGGGTCATGGCTGCCGCAAGGCTCATCCTCAAATATTTAGGGCTTTCTTTTTTATCTGCTTCCATTCTTGTTTCTTTTACAACCTTTCCAGTTGATCCTCACGCGGGGTATAAACCTATTTCTGAAGGTAAATCAAGAAGAAATGATACAAACTAAAATCTTGTCCAAAAACAATAAATCTACTAAAACTATACCTGTGTTTTTTAACTATCTTAATTTCACTGTGATTTTAATATTTTTTTAAAAAAAAGAGGGGTCAGTATGAGGCGACACTATATCAGGTTATTTATTTTTTCTATTATTTCTCTGCTCTTTTTTTCATGCTCTGATAAGAGTGAGGTAAGCGAAAAAAAGAGCGATGAATTTTCCTTCTGGAATCCTGCCCTTCCGGTTGAAACCAGGATCAATGATCTTCTTATCAGGATGACCCTTGATGAAAAGATATCACAGCTTACAAATGAATCCCCTGCTGTTGAAAGGCTTAATATACCTGCATATGAGTGGTGGAATGAGGCGCTGCACGGTGTGGCAAGGGCAGGGAACGCAACGGTATTTCCGCAGGCCATAGGGCTGGCTGCAACATGGAATACAGAGCTTATACATGAAATCGCTGATGTAATATCCACAGAGGCCAGGGCAAAGCACCACGAGGCATTCAGAAATGGGGATTATGGCCGGTACAAGGGGCTTACATTCTGGTCCCCCAATATCAATATATTCCGAGACCCCAGGTGGGGCAGGGGTCAGGAGACCTATGGGGAAGACCCTTACCTTACCTCCCGCATAGGTGTTGCATTTGTAAAGGGGCTCCAGGGTGATGACCCCAAATACATGAAGGCCGCAGCATGTGCTAAACATTATGCTGTGCACAGCGGGCCGGAGCATCTACGCCACGAGTTTGATATATCAGTAAGTGACAGGGACCTGTGGGAGACATACCTGCCTGCCTTTAAGGCACTTGTTACAGAGGCGGATGTGGAGGCGGTTATGTGCGCCTATAACAGATACGACGGGGATGCCTGCTGCGGGAGCGACCTGCTGTTAAAAGAGATCCTCAGAAACCAGTGGGGGTTTGAGGGCCACATTGTCTCAGACTGTGGCGCCATTGAAGATATATTTATGTACCACAAAATCGTAAACACCTCCCCTGAGGCCGCGGCTATAGCCATTAAAAGCGGCACAGATGTCCGGTGCGGATGGGGAGAGCCCGGCTTAAAGGATGCAGTAGCCCAGGGGCTTGCAACAGAGGAAGATGTTGACAGGGCATTGACGCGCCTGCTGAACACCCGCTTTAAACTTGGGATGTTTGACCCGCCTGAGATGGTCTCCTATGCAAAGACCCCATATGAAAAAAACAATGCACCCGATCACGGCAGGCTTGCGCTTGAGACAGCAAGGCAGGCTATTGTGCTGTTAAAAAATGCGAACTCTATTTTGCCTTTATCAAAAGGGCTTAAAAAGATTGCTGTTATTGGCCCCAATGCGGATGACTATGAGGCGCTGCTGGGTAATTATAATGGCACGCCCGTATCCTATTCCACTGTGCTTACAGGCGTAAAAAAGGTGCTCCCTGAAACAGCCACTGTTACATATGCCCTTGGTGTAAATTACTTGGGCGAAAAGTACAAGCTTAAGCCTGTGCCGGCAGAGGTCTTTTCTGTGAATGGTGAGAAGGGGGTAAAAACCTCATATTATTCAAATGCTGAGCTTAAGGATGAACCCTTCAGGGTTGCAACAGAGCAGGATATTAACAGGGAATACTCCTATGGCGCACCCATTGAGGGCATGCCCGTGGATAATTTTTCTATCCGCTTTGAGGGAAACATCAGGCCGGACAAAACCGGGAGATATTACTTAGGGATAACCGGAGATGATGGTTTCAGGCTCTATCTTGAAGACAAAACTGTTATTGATTCATGGCTAAGCAGGGGCAAGAAGACAACCGTCTGCGAGGTGGAACTTACAGCAGGTAAGGTTTATCCCTTCAGGCTTGAATATTATGATGGAAGCAACAATGCACAGGTGATGTTCGGATGGCATGAGCCGGGCTATGACCTTGCTGAAGAGGCGATAAAGGCCGCCGCTGATGCGGATGCTATAATTTTTGCGGGCGGCATAACCCCCCGTCTTGAAGGAGAGGAGATGGGTGAGGATGTAAAGTTTGAGGGGTTTTACAGGGGTGACAGGACAAAGATCTCGCTCCCCGCTGCCCAGACAGAGATGCTGAAGGCGCTCATGAAACTTAATAAACCGGTTGTGTTTGTGAATATGAGCGGGAGCGCAGTCTCCTTTGTTTGGGAGCATGAAAATGTCCCTGCGATCATACAGGCATGGTACCCGGGTCAGGCGGGTGGAGAGGCTATAGCAGATATCATATTCGGTAATTATAATCCCTGTGGCCGTTTGCCTGTTACCTTCTATAAATCAGAAGAGCAACTCCCCCCATATGAAAACTATGATATGGCAGGCCGCACATACAGGTATTTTGAAGGTGAAGCCCTTTATCCATTCGGGTATGGATTAAGCTATTCCATATTTGAATACACAAACATCCAGATAACGCCCCCTGAACTCACAAAAGACAGGGATGTTACCCTCTCTGTTGAATTGAAAAACACCTCGAACCGTGATGGAGCAGAGGTTGTTCAGGTATATATAACCGATAATAATGCCTCGTTTCCTATACCGCTAAAATCACTTAAGGCATTCAAAAGAGTGGAGCTTAAGGCCGGTGAAAAGCAAAATATAACCTTTTCATTAAAGCCGGATGATTTTGCCCTTTATGACGATAATGGGCAGCGTATTATAGAATCAGGTGATTTTACAGTTATGGTGGGGGGCAGTTCCGCATCAGGCATAAAGGCAACAGTTACTGCAAAGGAAAAGATTGTTTTGAGTGAAAAGGAATGATTGTTAATCCCTAAAAAAGGAGACCCCCCGACTCGTAAAAAGCAGCGGGGGGTTATAGGAGAAAAGAGTATCAAACCCTCTGCATTACATATCGACATAATCCGGGAAAACTTAAACATCTTTTCTATTATTTCTGGAAAGAAGGCTAAGCCTTATTTTGTTTAATTTATCTTAATTTGGTATACTACTGTTCGTGTACAAAAATATTTGACATTTTCCTGGGTTAACCCTTATCCTGCCTGCTCCTTTTGAAGTGCACCTGAAGGGCCATAATGGCGGCAGGTGTTACACCAGATATTCGGGATGCCTGTCCTAGATTAACCGGTCTGACCTTATGCAGTTTTTCCCTTACCTCCCTGGTCAGGCCATAGACCTCATCATAATTGATGTCAGCAGGTATGCCTGCCTCCTCCATCCTCCTGGACTTTTCCACATACTCCTGCTGCCTGGCTATATACCCCTCATATTTTATCCTTGTTTCTACCTCTTCATATATGACTGCATCCTCTCCGGCGAGATCAGGCGAAAATCTAAAAAGGTCTTCATAAAAGAGCTCGCTCCTTCTTAGAAGCTGCGCAAGGGTTGAGGGATTTTTTATTGGCGATGTGCCCATATCCTTTAGCTTATCAAGCGTGGGGGCGTCAGGCATCAATCTTATTTCATTTAGTTTCTTTTCAAGCCTCTCTATCCTCCCCATTTTTTCAAGGAATTTCCTGTACACCTCTTCAGGCACAAGGCCAAGCTCATAACCCTTTTTCCTTAATCTGGCATCCGCATTGTCTTCCCTTAAAAGAAGCCTGTACTCTGCCCTTGATGTAAACATGCGGTAGGGTTCCTTTGTACCCTTTGTAACAAGGTCATCAATCAGCACGCCTGTATAAGCCTCTGCTCTCGACAGAATAAGTGGCTCTTCACCCCTGATCTTTAATACCGCATTGATACCCGCAAGCATGCCCTGGGCCGCTGCCTCTTCATACCCCGATGTGCCGTTTATCTGTCCTGCATGGTAGAGGTTTTTAACGAGCTTTGTCTCCTGTGTGGGCTTAAGCTGTATGGGGTTAACATAATCATACTCAATGGCATAGCCGGGCCTTAAGATCTCTGCCCTTTCAAGACCGGGTATGGATTTTACCATCCGCTCCTGCACATCAACCGGCAAGCTCGTGGGTATGCCATTCGGATAGACCTCATTTGTATCAAGCCCTTCAGGTTCTAGGAATATCTGGTGCCTTTCCCTCTCAGCAAAGCGTACAACCTTGTCTTCTATGGATGGGCAGTATCTTGCGCCAACACCCTCGATGATGCCGCTATAGAGGGGGGACTTATCAAGCCCGGACCTGATTGCATCATGAGTCTTTTCATTTGTATAGGTTATGTAACATGGAAGCTGGGGCAGTGTGATCTCCTTTGTAGTAAAAGAAAATGGCCTGGGCTCTTTATCACCGTCCTGTCTTTCAAGGCTTGAATAGTCAATTGTGCGGCTGTTAAGCCTGGGTGTTGTGCCTGTCTTGAGCCTGCCTATCTCAAATCCCAGCTCTTTTAAGTGTGCTGAAAGCCCTTCAGCGGCCGGGTCACCCATCCTGCCAGCAGGGAAGTGATCAAGCCCCACATGAATCAAACCGCGAAGTGATGTGCCTGTGGTGAGTATTACTGCCTTTGATAAAAACCTTTCGTGGATCAGGGTCTCCACTCCATATACCGTGCCATTATCCACCAGGAGCCGCTCCACCATGGCCTGTCGTATATCAAGGTTAACCTGCGCCTCTACGATTGACTTCATGCGCTTTCTGTAGAGGTCCATGTCACTCTGCGCCCTTGACCCCTGCACAGCAACACCCTTTCTTGTATTGAGCCTTCTGAACTGTATGGCAGTTGCATCGGTGTTTTTCGCCATCTCACCGCCAAGCGCATCTATCTCCTTAACGAGATGCCCCTTTGCAAGCCCTCCAATAGCAGGGTTGCAGCTCATAGCTGCAATATGATCAAGGTTTACTGTTATAAGAAGCGTCGGGTGGCCCATGCGAGAGGCAGCAAGGGCTGCCTCACACCCTGCATGACCTGCTCCGACCACAATGATGTCGTATTGTTTGTTATATTCAGACATGGGTTTTTATCAATATAGTTAAAACGTTAAATCAGGTTAATTGGAAATGGCGCAGGGCGCAAGGCTAAAGGCGCAAGGAAAAAATCAAATGCCGTTTTTAACCCTGCGCCTTGAGCCTTGGGCCTTCTTTATTCATCCCTCAAAAGGGTCGCAAACCTCTATCGTCTCATCCCTCATTGGGCCCACAGATATGATGGAGAAAGGTACCTTCATTATCTCTTCAAGCCTCTTGAGGTAATTTTTTGCCTCTTTTGGGAGTTCATCAACAACCCTAGCCTTTGAGATATCACCATTCCACCCCTTGAATTCCTCATACACAGGGGTACACTTTGCCAGTTCTTTAATGCTTGCGGGCATGCAATCTATCCTTTTGCCATCAAGCTCATATGCCACGCATGCCTTTATCACATCAAGCCCGGTAAGCACATCCAGCTTTGTCATACATATGCTGGTAAACCCATTATACCTTATAGAGTCCTTCATCATCACAAGATCAAGCCACCCGCAGCGGCGGCGTCTGCCTGTTGTGGCGCCAAATTCGGCGCCCTTTTCCTGCAGGTAGTTACCAGTTTCATCGTTAAGTTCAGTAGTAAATGGGCCTGAGCCAACCCTTGTTGTATATGCCTTTACAATGCCTAAGATGTGGTGGAGTTTATCAGGGCCTACGCCCACGCCTGCACAGGCCGCGCCTGATACAGGGTTTGATGATGTAACAAAGGGATATGTGCCGTGGTCTATATCAAGGTGTGTCCCCTGTGCCCCTTCAAAGAGTATCTTTCCATGTTTTTCCGCCACCCTGTCCACCAGTATAGAGACATTTGCGATATAGGGCTTTAGCTTTTCAGCCATCTCTAAAAATTTATCGTATATGGGTTCAAATTCAAGTGCCCCTGTGCCGAAGTATTCAGTCAGCAGAAAATTCTTTTCTTTGAGATTAGTACGAATTTTGTCTGCCAGCACCTCCGGGTCAAGTAGGTCAATGGCCCTTACGCCGCGCCTCCCCGCCTTGTCTTCATAACAGGGGCCTATGCCGCGGCCTGTTGTGCCTATCTTGTCATCGCCCTTTGCCGCCTCACTCGCCACATCAATGGCCTTGTGGTAAGGCATAATGAGGTGCGCCTTCTGACTTATGGAGAGATTTTCAGGAGAGATCGCAATACCCTTTGATGTCAGCATTGATATCTCATCAAGAAGCACCTCGGGGTCAATTACCACGCCGTTTCCGATCAGACATTTTTTCTCTTTGTGAAGGATGCCTGAAGGTATCAGGTGGCATATGGTCTTTACACCGTTCACCACCAGGGTGTGCCCTGCATTGTTTCCACCCTGGAAACGAACCACCATATCCGCCCTTGATGCCAGCAGGTCAACAACCTTGCCTTTTCCTTCATCACCCCACTGGGCGCCAACTACAACAACATTTGACATATGTTTCTCCTGAAAATGATTTATAGCGGGTCTATACTGTACCCTGATCAGGTTTTTACCAATAGCTGGTTACAGCCACAAAACCGCACGATATACTAAAATTACCTGCCCCAAGTGTCAACCATGATTCAATTTAAAATCAATTTTATGGTGGATCAGGAAAATCTTTTCACTTGACTGAACATATAGTGTCTGTTAGACAATCTGGGCACTTTCCATAAAGAGGTAGTAAAATGACAAAGGAAAAATCAAGAAAACAACTCTTATCAACCAACGACGAGTTTGTCACCTTTTCTGCCCGGATGCTTATCCTGGCCGGGGAACATAAAAAACAGCTCCAGATCGCAGGATACTGTATACTTGTGATTATTATTCTTTTTACAGCCGGTAATATATATCTTAAAAACCGCAACTCAAAAGCCCAGGATGCTTATAACACCGCATATTATGCGATCTCCGGCAACATAAGCCCTGAAAAAAAGCAGGAAATCTACTCAAAGGCGAGAGAAGATTTCGGAAAGGTGCTTTCAGGGTACAAGATGTCAAAGGCTGCCTCTCTTACTATTCCCCAGATGGCCCACATCGATTTTCTTGAAAAAAAATATGATGACGCGATTAAAAAGTACCAGGATTACCTGGATAAAAGGCCTGCTGAACCCTATTATTCATATGCTTTGATTGCCCTTTCCACCTGTTATGAAGAAAAAGGGGATTATGACACGGCAGTAAATATCCTTGAAAAAGCGGTTGCCAAATCAGAAGGCTATTCGAAAGAGCAGGCCATGCTGAGCCTTGCAGGTATATACCGGGTTAAAAAGAATTTTGCGAAATCTAACGAGATATTAAAGGATTTTATAGAAAAATTCCCATCCTCCTCCTTTATCGAGGTGGCAAAGGCATCTATATCATCCTGAATAAATTATATTTAACTCAACTTTTATAAAGGGCATGGTTTTCATGCCCTTTATTTTTTTGGAGTCCGGTTTTGAAGGAATGGCGATTACTTGATACTGGCCATATGACAGCAGCACAGAATATGGCCATGGATGATACTCTTCTTGAACTCAAGGGGGAGCTTAAGACCCCTGATACCATACGTTTTTTACAGTTTTCTCCCCCTTCTGTACTTGTGGGGTATCACCAGTCTATTGAAGAAGAGATACGTGAATCATACTGCCTTGAAAATGGTATAAAGATAAACAGGCGCATTACTGGCGGCGGGGCGATCTTTTTTGATGAAAACCAGATAGGCTGGGAGGTCATATGCAGCAAAAATTTCTTCAAAATGGAGATCCCAAACCAGCGTTTGTTTAAGGCCCTTTGTGAACCTGTAGTAAAGGCCCTCCGCCACTTGGATTTAAAGGCATCCTTTCGCCCCAGGAACGATATAGAGATAAACGGCAGAAAGATATCCGGCACCGGCGGAACAGAGTCTGACAGGGCATTTTTTTTTCAGGGCACCATGCTTGTAGATTTTGATGTTGATACAATGCTAAAAAGCCTGAAAATACCTGTTGAAAAACTCAAGGCAAAGGAGATCGACTCGGTAAAGGAGCGGGTTACCTGCCTTAACTGGGAGCTTGGTTATACGCCATCATCAGAGGAGATTAAAAGGGCCATTGTAAAAGGCTTTGAGGAATGCCTTAATATAAAACTCATACCCGCAGGGCTTACAAAAGATGAAGATGCACTGTTCAGTAAAAGGGTTAAATACTATTCATCCCCTGAATGGATAGAGAGGGTAAAGCCGAAACCAATTGGGAAAGAGGTGCTTCAGGCCGCAAACAAGGTAGAACACGGGCTTGTACGATTTACCATAACCGTTGACCGTGCCAGAAACAGGATCCAGGATATCTATATTACAGGCGATTTCCTATCATTTCCAGGCCGCGCACTTTATGACCTTGAATCAGCGCTCAGGGGCAAACCCTTTTCCCGTGATGGGCTGTTTAAAATTGTGGATAGTTTTTTCAGTGAGGGCCGCATAACCATACCCGGTATAAGCCCTGAGGAATTTTTTAAACCCCTTGAGTTAGCCCTTGAAAAGGCTGCCATAGGGGCGGAGTATGGTATACCTCTTGAGGTGTGCAACCAGATATCGGTCACAAACGGCTCTTTTAAAGAGGTGATAGCCGCAGAACCCTCTGTTCTTCTCCTTCCATACTGTGCAAAAAATCTTGATTGCCACCTCCGCCATACAAAGGAATGCCTTCAGTGCGGCATATGCACTGTTGGAAATGCATGGGACATTGGCCGGGAAAGAAAAATGGATGTGCGGTGTGTCAGCAGCTTTGAAGACCTTTTATCAGAGCTTGAGAGGATCAAACGGCTGGGGGAAAAGGCATTTATAGGCTGCTGCTGCCAGCCATTTTTTACCAAGCATGTGAATGATTTTGAAAAGGCTGGTATCCCCGGCATACTGCTCAACATAGATAACACCACCTGTTACGAGCTGGATCAGGCCAAGGAGGCCTATAAAGGCGCGTTTAATAGCCAGACCCATATAAACCTCCCGCTGCTTGAAACAGTCCTGAATGTGGTGGATGAGTACAAGACCAGGGTAGCTTCATGAAGGAGGAGAGGTGCAATGTCCTTGTCATAGGCGCTGGGCCTGCTGGCTCATGTGCGGCAGGGATTGCAGCCCTGGCAGGTGTAAAGGTCCTTCTAATAGACAGAAAAAAGGAGATTGGTGAACCGGTAAGGTGTGCCGAGTTTATCCCAAGACAGCTTTTAAGCGAACTGGATTGTAAAAGGGATTTTATTGTCCAGCCTGTCAAAACCATGAAAAGTTTTCTGCCGGATAACAAGATGATAGAAACCCCTGGGCCCGGCCTTATGATAAACAGGAATATCCTTGATCAGGCACTGGCTCAAAATGCGAAAGATGCCGGTGCTGTTATCTGGACAGAGACCAGGGCCCTTGAATATGATAATGGCTGTGTCATGGCAGTCAAAGAGCGGGAACAGGTCCGGATAAAGGCAGACATTATAATCGGTGCAGACGGGCCACACACAAGGGCGGGGAGATGGATAGGGTCAATAAACAGGAATCTTATACCGGCTGTGCAGGCAAGGGTTCACTTAACAGAGGCAACCGAGAGCACAGAGGTATATTTTGATAAAAATTTTTTTGGCGGTTATGCATGGCTCTTTCCAAAGGGAGATACAGCTAATGTCGGGCTTGGCATCAAACGCTGGGGCAGCCCTGATAATATTCGAAGATCACTATGTTACTTTTTACAAAATTTGAAGGAGCAGAATCGAATCACAGGAGAGGTCACAGGTTATAATGCAGGGTGGATACCGGCAGAGGCCCCCAGAAAGATCGTCAAAGGGAATATCATACTGGTTGGAGATGCTGCTGGCCACACCCATCCAATAACAGGGGCAGGGGTTAGCCAGGCAGTTATATGCGGCCATATGGCAGGAGAACACGCAGCAGAGGCAGTAAAAAAGGGTGACCTGGGCCTCCTTAAAGAGTATGAGGAGGAATGGATAGACCTTTATGGAGAAAGTCAGCAAATAGCGGCACAAAGAAGGCAGCTTATGGAAAACAACTGGAATGACCTTGATAAGATAATAAAAAAATGCTGGGTAGTTTTTAAGGAGTATTATAAAAATTGACGAACCTTAATGACAGATTAAAACAATCAAGAGAACTCTCCTGGAAGAGGTTCGGGAAAAAGATCACCATGTATCTCCCCGGCATGTTCTCCCTTGATGGCATGAGGGGAGATTACCCTGCCATCTCTATTACCGGTAAAAAATGTTCCCTTTTATGTGACCACTGTAAGGGCCAGCTTTTAAGAACCATGCCCCCTGCCATCACCCCTGAAGCGCTGGTGGAAAAGGCAATAGATTATGAAAAAAAAGGCTGCCCAGGTATACTCATTACAGGCGGATGTGACCGTGAGGGTAGGTTCCCCTGGAAAGAATTCCTGCCGGCAGTAAAGGAGATAAAGGAAAAGACAGGGCTTTTTGTCTCTGCACACAGCGGTATCCTTGAAGCTGAAACCGCAAAGGGGTTTAAAGAGGCAGGGGTTGACCAGGCATTGATGGATGTTATAGGGGATGACTCCACATATCAGAATATATGCCATGTTAGGCACGGCGTTTCAAAGATATATGAAACGATCAGACACCTTGCAGATCAGGGCATAGATTTTATACCGCACATTATATGCGGGCTTGAGCATGGCAGAATAAGGCATGAAGCAAATGCCCTTGAAACGGTGGCAGGGTTTAAGCCGCGGCAACTGGTGATAATATCCCTTATGCCCCTGCCAAAAACCCCGCTCTGGGGAAGAACACCGCCCACTGCCGAAGAGATCGCAGAGATAATTATCAAGGCAAGGCTCATGATGCCTGATACTGTGCTAAGTCTCGGCTGCGCTAGGCAGAGAGGTGATATCCAAAAGGAGCTGCTTGCCATAGATGCAGGCATAAACAGGATGGCAATCCCTTCAGAAGAGGCCATATCGCATGCAAAGGGGTATGGCCTTGAGATAAAATATCAGAAGACATGCTGCTCTGTCTCATTGCCATTTGAGAGAGAGGGGTGGAGTAAATAATTGGTTAAGAGTTTTTCAGGACTAATACTGCCAGGCAGCAGGGTTTATAAAGGTTACAATTTATATAGATAAAGTGAGGGCTATAACTCCTTGAAATATTGAATCTGTTCTGATAGCATCCCCCAAAAAATTGGATTATTGCATTCCTGTTTGTTTATGTCATTACCAGTAGAAAGGACCTAATAGCATGCATTTTAAAGATCGTCACTTTTGCGGCCATATAACACCCGGTGATGAGGGCAGGACAATACTCCTGGCCGGTTGGGTGGATGCCTTCAGGGATCACGGGGGGCTGCTTTTTATTCATCTGCGCGACCGGAGCGGCATTATGCAGATTGTTTTCAACCCTGAAACAGCATCTCCGGGGGTCTGTGAACAGGCTGCCGCCCTTCGCGCCGAATACTGTATCGCTGTGCAGGGCATAGTCAGGAAGAGGGAGGCAGGAACAGAAAACCCCAATATAGAGACAGGCACCATTGAACTTATGGTTAATGACCTCACACTCCTTTCAGAATCGGAGGCACTTCCCTTCACTGTTTCTGAAAAGGCAATGGTCTCCGGCGCCCAGTCTTTGGGCGCTGAAAAGGTAAATGAGGAGCTGCGTCTTCAGTACAGGTACCTGGACATCAGGCGCGCTTCAGTAAGAGATAACCTCATTGCCCGGCACCGCATATTCAAGTGCGTCCGTGATTTCCTGGATTCACGGGGTTTTCTGGAGATAGAGACACCCGTGCTTACCATGAGCACCCCTGAAGGGGCCAGGGATTATCTGGTGCCCAGCCGGGTTCACCAGGGTAACTTCTATGCCCTGCCCCAGTCACCGCAGCTTTTTAAACAGCTTTTGATGATAGGCGGCATGGAGCGCTATTACCAGTTGGCGCGTTGCTTCCGTGATGAAGACCTGCGGCCCAACAGGCAGCCTGAATTTACCCAGCTTGATATGGAGGCATCCTTTATTGACGAGGAGTACATATATGAACTGGTCGAGGAGCTCACTGTCAGGATCTTTGCCGAGGGCGGTATTACCCTTTCCAGGCCGTTTCCCCGCATAACACATAAGGAGGCAATGGAGACAACCGGTTCTGACAAGCCTGATCTGCGTTTCGGGCTCAGGTTTGTTGATGTAACAGACCTGTTTCAGGATACAAGCTATACCATCTTCCGCCAGATAATGCAGCGCGGGGGCTGTATAAAGGGGCTCAACATAAAGGGTCAGTCAGATAAACTCAGCAAGAATGTGCTTCAGAATGAATATGCAAAAGAGATTGCCCCGTCATTCGGGGCCAAGGGCATGACCTGGATGCGCGCCGAGGGTGGAAAACTGGAATCCAATATTGTACAGTTCTTCAGCGATAAAGAGCTTGATGGGCTCAAGGAGAGGTTTGATGTGAAGGATGGCGATGTCCTTATCATGGTAGCAGACCCCTCATACAGCGTGGTAGTATCAGCCCTCGGGCAATTGCGACTTCACCTGGCAGAGCGTCTGGGCCTGATCCCTGAGGATATTTTTTACCCTGTATGGGTCACGAATTTTCCCCTGTTTGAGGCAACAGAGGATGGGGGTGTGACCTCCAGCCACCACCCCTTTACAGCGCCCGACCGTGTGGATTTTGATCCTGAAAATATCGATGACCTCCTTACCCTGCATTCCAGGGCCTATGACCTTGTGGTAAACGGGGAGGAATTGGGAGGAGGAAGTATCCGTATAAATGACCGCAACCTCCAACGAAAGATATTCAAGGCCCTGGGCCTTACAGAAGAGGATACTGCCCAGAAGTTCGGGTTTTTCCTGCGCGCCTTTGATTTTGGGGCGCCCCCTCATGGAGGACTGGCCCTGGGCATGGACAGGGCAGTCTCAATGATCCTTAGAACCCAGTCTATTCGCGAGGTCATTGCCTTCCCTAAAAACCGTAGCGCAGCATGCCCGCTTACAGGCGCACCTTCAATAGTAAAAAGGGCACAGCTTGCTGATCTTGGCCTGCTCAATCTGGAGACAAAGGAGAGGCTGCCCGGTGCAGAAAAACAGGATAACCTCCTTGACAGGGTCTCGTGGGTATCACGTATCAATATAAAAGAGGAGGAGAGGCCAATGCTTCAGGCTGTTCTTTCGCAGGCCAGAGATCTTGCTGCAGCAGCCACAAAGAATGCAGGGGACCTTGAGCCCGTATACACGGTTGTGCCTGTCTCCAATCGAATGAGGCCGGGGGTAAAGGCAGAACGATCAGATCTATCGCAGGCAGGCAGGCTTCTCGCTAACGCCCCTTCAGTAAAGGGCGATTATTTTAAAGTGGCGCCCATCCTTGAATAACAGGAGAGATATTAATGGAATTTGATTATTTTTTTCGCAACCCCGATCTACCGGCCATAGATGATGGCCCTTTAAAGGGTTTGAACATAGCGATCCAGCCGAATATAGCGGTAAAGGGGTGGCCATCTGATGCAGGGTCAAGGGCATTGTCAGGATATACTGCACTTGAAGATTCAACAGTCATTAAAAGGGTTAAAGATGCAGGGGCATATATAGGCGGCTCAACCCGCATGAGTGAATTTGGTTTTGGTTTAAATGAAAGTCATGCTGGTGAAGCGGTGAAACAGGGGGTTGCTGACGCTGAACTGCTTCTTGATATGACAGGTGAGGCAAGGGTTGCGGCAGCAGAGAGGGGTGTTCCAGGGTACAAACCCTCATATGGTCTCATATCACGCCTTGGTCTTACCAATCTGATCCCCTCCATGGAGAGCTGCGGGGTGACATCAAAAAATATCCAAAACATAAGGAATATACTTGCTGTTATAGCTGGTCAAGATGGCCTGGACTTTTCCATGCCCGATACTGATAGACCTGACTTCAGAAAGAGAGAGATTCTCCCTGCAAAGACAACCATTGGTCTTATAACTGAGGCGGTGAACATGCTGCCTGAAAAAGAGAGGGGGCTGTTTCAGGCGTCAATAAACAGTCTGAAAGATTCGGGATTCATTATCAGGGAGTTTTCGCTTCCCGATTTTCATCTCTTTTCCCTGGTGCACAGTATAGCAGGGTCTGTGGAGGCCTCTTCCTGCGCGGGTCGATATGATTCGGTCAGATATGGTGAGCGAGCACCCGGTGCAAAAAACTGGAACGAGATGTATATTAAATCCCGCGGTGCAGCATTCGGAAGCCTGTTAAAATGTTTCCTGATACAGGGGGCCTATTTTCAGTTTGAACAGTACAGGTCATTTGAAGATGCCTGCCGTATAAGGGCCAGGCTGCTCAAGGAGATGGACAACATCTATTCTCACGCCGATTTTCTTGTCTTTCCTGCACTCAACCCCACTGGGACAGAAGAAACAGAGGGGCTTTCATCCATATACAAAAGGTTTTCATTTACCCTTTTTGCCAATGTGACCGGTCAGCCTGTACTCTGTCTCCCGGTAGCTTCAGGAGCGGGGCTACCAGGGGTCCAACTTGCAGGACCGAGAAACAGTGATGCGGGTGTGCTCACACTGGGTGAATATATTCTGAACAGGCGTGATGGAGGTAAATGATCATGGAATTTGAAGCGGTTATAGGATTGGAAATACATGTAGAACTCAATTGCGCCACCAAGCTCTTTTGTGACTGCCCCAATAATCCCGGAGATGAGCCCAATGCAAATACATGCCCGACCTGCCTGTGGTTCCCGGGCGCTGTCCCGCGTTTAAGTGAGGAGGCACTTAAAAAGGCCGCTCTTTTGTGCCTGGGGTTTGGCGCAGAACTACAGCCCGTCAGCGCATTTGACCAGAAGGTATATTATTACCCTGACCTGCCAAAGGGTTATCAGCTTTCACAGGCGCATCTTCCCCTTTCCCGGGGCGGGGGCATTGAGATCACAAATGAGGAGGGCGTTACCAGAAGGCTGCGCATCCACCATATCCATATGGAGGAGGATGTTGCCAAGCTTGTCCATGAGATGGAGGGCCGCACACCCATAAGCCTTGTTGACTTCAACCGGGCAGGCGCACCCCTTGTGGAGATCGTAACAGAACCCGATTTTCGAACCCCATTTGAGGCAATGGAATTTTTAAAGGCGCTTCGCACACAGGTCCGTTATGTGGGTTCATCCGAGTGCAGCATGGAAAACGGGACCATGCGGGCTGATGCCAATATATCAATAAGACCAAAGGGCACCACGGAGTTGAACACCAAGGTGGAGGTAAAGAACATGAACTCCATTAAGCATGTGGGTGATGCCATTGCCTATGAGATAAAACGACAGACCGAAAGTGTAATGGCTGGCGAGGCGGTTACTCTTCACACAAGGTTATGGGACCCTGACAAAAAGATCACATCCCCTATGCGCGCCAAGTTTGAAGGCCCCTGTGTGCCTGATCCTGTTGTGCCGGTAATAGAATTATCCAGTGAATGGATAGATGAGATGCGATCGCGACTCCCTGAGATGCCCTCAGAAAGGGCCGAAAGATTTGTAAAACAGTATGGACTCACTGGTGATGAGGCCGTTTATCTGAGTTCAGACCCTGCCACTGCAAGGTATTTTGAGGAGCTGACAAAACAGGCCATTCAGCCCAGAACCGCTATGCACTGGCTCATTACACAGCTTATTCCGGCAGTCAGGGAAAGGGGCCAGGAGCTGGACAATTCAAATGTAACCCCGGAAAGGTTCGGCGCACTCCTCAAGATGCTTGGCCGGGATGAGATAAACGCAAATGCTGCGCGTGAGGTGGTTATCTATATGTTTGATGGCAATGAATCACCTGAAGAGATTGTTAAAAGCCGCGGTTTTGTGCAGGTCTCAGATGAGGCCGCACTTGAATCCCTTATTGATCAGGTGTTATCTGAAGAGCCCGCTGCTGTTCAGGATGTGAGGTCAGGTTTGGAAAAGGCAAAGGGGTTTCTTGTTGGGCAGGTTATGAAGCTTTCAAAGGGTAAGGCCAATCCAAAGGTGGTAAAGGAACTGCTTGAAAAAAGGTTATGAAAAAGATGTAAAGTTATCAGGTTTTATAATAACACCCTGATCCAGCATAAAGGTTTTCTTAATGAAGGGATGCTGTGGAACATTTTTGCAGCAATGCCAACCGGGTTTACAGGCGGTTACCTGTAAAAGGATACGGCATTCCGCTTAAACAATCTTTTTATATTCGATGGTGTAACGCCTGTCCAACCCCCTATTCTGCTTTATGATCTTGGCGGAGATATAACCTGCATGGTCAACCTTGATGAAGAGACAGAGAAGCAGATAATTGCTTCGCCAGAAATAATCCTCTACGGCATGACTGTATTTTTTTTTCAAGAAAAGTGATGAAAAACCGATAATACAGATAAGATAATAGAATATGATAAGCTTATTTCTCCGGCAGACGGTAAAGAGTCTCCTGACAGGAACAGCACACGCTGACGAGTTGGAAAAATACTGCAATGACTGCAAAAGTGCAAACAAAGGAGATATAAAGAAAAATAATGAAAACCTTCATAGAAAAACATTATCTTCAGTTGCTGCTGATTATTTTTTTTAATTCAGTTATAGCATTACCAGCCACGAGCAGCGAAACAGGCAAAACTACTGATCAGGCCAGGCAGATCAACGATATAGAAAACCGCCTGGAGGAGCAGACCGAAAAGACCATTCGGCTTGAGAAGATGCTTGAGGAGGAACTCAGACTTGCCATAATCAGGCGCAGGGAAAAATTAAGACTGGAGATGATGGGTTCATCCCTGCTTTCCGAAACCGAACTGAATCAGCGCATTCATGATGCCCGCAGCATTGCGGCCGCATCCGGAAAGGATATTTCAGCAATCAACTCCTTATTTGAGATTGCCGGCGATATTATCAAGAGGGCGGATTTCAAAGCCGTGGGGCTTGACGATGTGGAGGCGGATCTTACAGTGACGCAGAAGATATCCGGCCTTATTGAGACAGGTATCACAGAGGAAGAAAAGGCAGCTCATGCCAGGGCCAGGGTGCAGGAATACAAATCCATCATGTACCGGAGGCTGGTCGAGACATACATAAACTGTCTGCTGGAGGATGACCCGGCTAAAGGCGTGCTATATTTAAGGTCATATTCAGAGGCCATACGAAGCATACAGTCCGGCGATTCTGATGCCCTTGCAGCCCAGGCAGAAGATATAGCCGCATCGCACCAGCTTGCAGCGGATCTTATGTCGGGAGTTCCTCTTCTGGGTGACGCGATAGACTGGATTTCAGTTGCAACAGGCGAAAACCCCATAAGCGGAGAACAGCTTGAGGGGCTTTCCTGGGCCGTAACCGCGGGCATGAGCGCTCTTGGGCCGTTAAGCCTGGTTATAAAAAGCTCCCCCGCAGCCCGGAACTGGATGGGCCAATTCGTTGAAGGGGCGCGCAACAGTCCTGAAAAATTAGCCAGGGCCCTAGGCAGTAGCACGGAAAATATAACCGCTCTCGGCAGAAAGCTGGATGACCTGCTGGGGACATCACTTAAACCCAAGATAACAGAATCAGCCTTCACCACGCCGCAAATGATAAAACAGACCGGAAAGATATGGGATGATGTCAATAAAGCAGCGGCAGAGTCGATTAAAGACCTGGCTGAAAAGATAGGCCGTACAGGCGATATCGATTCACTGCTCAAAGACCCTGATTTTCTCGCCCTGTACCAGAAGGTACGCTCCAACCCCAGATCCGTGCTGACCCTGAAGAACAGCAAAGATGAAATCCTGAGAAACACTATCTTTGATTTTGAAGCCCGTCTGTTCGGAGACAAAAAAATCATCGGTGCAGTGGATCAGAAAGCAATTTCATCGATCAAAGATGATCTGTCCAGGGCTCTTAAAGGCAGCGGGGAAGGATTAACCGGTGATATGAGTACAGGGATGGAGCGCATCAGGAAAAATATTCAACAGAAGGCGGCAGGTTCAGGGAAAACAGCGGATCAGCTTCTGGATATAAACGATCCTTCAAAATGGGATATTGAGGTCTACAGTGCATCCAATAAAATTCCTGAACGCGGGACCATCGGCAGTGACCGCGATGTCACCTATCTTATTAAGCTCAAAGATGGAAACGGCTCTATTGAAATGCCTGTGGAGCTTGTTAGAGAAAGATATGCAAAAAGCCTGTATGAGCATCTTAATCCGGGAAAGGCTGCGCCCGATTCTTCGGAACTGGGCGACTGGCTGACCGGAATGGATCATTCGGTTGTGGATGGAATGCAGACCGAGGCATATTCTGTCCGCCATACCGGAAAACATAAGCTTGTTGAGGTTGTCAAAGGCAATGACATCAAAATTGACAGGGTAATAGATAAGCCTGACATGGAGATAACCGATTTTCTCTCCCTGAAACACCAGGCCGAACCCGGAGGCGTGGTTGCAGAAGGGATCAGCGACACCTTTCGATACAAGGGCAATGAAAGGTTTGACAGGGCGGCAAAGGCATATCAGAAAGGTGATACCGCAGCAGGGATGATTAATGAGGCAGAGGGGATGCGTCAGATTGTAAAACAATATGACAACCTCATCAGCGCCAATGTGTCTCTTAAAAATGCAAAGCTTTCGCCCTTTATGGAGGAAACACTGAATCTTATGAGGCAGGTGGAAAAAGGTCAACTTTCTCCTGTTGAAGTAAAGGCCAGACTGGAGGTTATGACAGGGGGGCTTCCTCCGGATGAGGCACTGGAACTTATGACCGGAAGGATTGCCGAGTTCTATGAGGCGCTTCACAAACTGGGCACGGGGGGCTTGTAATGAATAAGAGACTCCTGTTAATTCTGTGTTTTTGCCTTATCAGTCCCGTATGCCTGCCTGCTGGCGCTGAATCGGAATCAGCAGTGTATCGGTATGACAAAGATAACTCATCTGCATCAAATCCGGAAATCGACATTGCTGCTGTTGAAGGTATGATTATTCAGAATGAGGAAGAGCTTGTTAAACTGGAAGAAAGGCTGGAACAATTCAGGGAGAGTTCTCCCTCGTTTGAGGATGTTCGCGGTATTACTCCGGATCTGTATTCCATTCAGGCCCGCATAGAAGCGATAAAGCTTAGTCTCATGTCCTTAAAAGAACAGAAGCCACGATACCCGGTCGAGCCGTTTGAGATCAGGGCATCCCTTGAAGACTATGACGGACCGCCTTTATCAGGTCCTGTGCAGAATGGCGATATCATAGCATTTCAGGCGGATATACAGTTTCCTGCATGTGAGCCGGCATCATCCTCCCTTATCTGGCAGATCTATGATGCCTCAGGCTCCCAGATTCCGGGGCTGACCAGGCAGGAGCGCTTATATGAGGCGGATACGATCCGCAATTTTCGTTTTCGCATTCAGCTTGAAGAGATGGAAGATGGTGAATATGCGGTCGGCCTGTTCCACAGCTATTCTGATAATCCCGATCAACAGACCAGCGCCCGGTATTTGTTCAGGGTAACTCAAACCATAAGGATAGACCGGATTCTGGTGACAGATGATCCGGAAAGACAGGAACACAGCCCGATTATTTCGCCTGATAAAGATCCGCTCCTCTATGCCTATTACAGCCTCGGCAAGGGCGTTGACAGTGCAACCATCGCCCTTTCGGCCATAGAAAAAAATACCGGCAACATAATAGATACTGTTTCAGTGGAAAGACCGAGGCCCGGAGAGACCGCCCCTTTTCGTGTGGGTTTGAGAATCCCCGCGAATATTATGCCTGCTGAAACAGAGATTATTGCCGAGGCAAGGATAACCACTTCCGACGGCAGACAGCATTCGGCAGAGATACCCTTTAAAAAAGAACAATACGGCCTTGTATTAAATATACCTAATAGTGTTAAATCAGGCGAGAACAGGCCGTTTTCCATATCTGTTCCACAAAATTTCAAAGAACCTTTTACCGTTGATATTAACGCCACAGGGAAAGGATTCAGCCTTGGACATGTCCCCGGATCACTGGAGGGAACGATAGGCGGCATTGCCACCGGGGCGTCAGAACTCGGCAATATCACAGTGACTGTAACAGATGTTGAAGGAAGGAAGGCGACAGCACATTCAGGAGTGTTAATTGAGCCCTCAGATAAGGCAATTCAGACTGCCTCTCCTGCCGGGCAGGTATCAGCGGATGTCACTCCCGTTCAATCCACTGTCCGGGTAAAGAAGCACGATATGGTAACATCGGATAGTAAAAAATTACCGGCAGCCTGTATAGCCTGCACCGAGTATTTTATCTATCTGTGGCCGCCCTATGATGATGAAGAGAAAATCAATCTTGACGGAGATTGGGATGCCAATTTTTGGGGCCAGGACAGCCTGCCAGACATTACAAATGAAAACGGTTATGAGAATTGTGAGTGCTCCTGGAATCCGGCGCCTGATAACGGCCGTCTTGGTCTGGTTGAGGTCAGTATCTCCGGTCATAATTTTTATATGCGCCGTGAGGCTGCTCAGGATCTTGAAAAGGCGCTCACAAATCCTGACATAGAATATTATTTTGAAAGATATGACAATTATGAATATATCAGGTTAGATCGAAGACAAATTGAAAACAATAAATATCGAATGCCGGATACGGTTATTTACAAGGGGAAACTCAGCGGGATTTCCATATCAATCGGCAATAGAATTATCACATCCGTCCGGGCAGCAAGCAGAGAGACAGGCAGAGAACGCTGGACAAAGATTGCGGATGAAATTTTATCATATATTATTCCTCATGATATATCAGCCCAACATCCACAGGTTTTCCAGAATATAAGACAGGAATTTCTGGCTATGAATTCCGAAGACTATCAAAAACTCGGCCGGATGTCTAAACCTGAACTGACTGACTACACAGAAAAAACAACAAAGCAGTTGGCAGAAACGCTTTATAACCAGTTTATGGGCGCGGACCACAATCCCATTCTGGAAAAGCTTATACGTCACATGTATACAAACAGCCTTATTTCACAAACCCAGATGGAAGCTTACACCAGGAAAGAAGTGAGAAACAGAAGGCGGTAGCCGTATGAATGGATCTGCATTAAAAAAGAGTTTCAAGTTTATAACACTTACAACCATATTCTTTATTATCGCCCCTTTTCATTTCTCTAAAGCAGTAATGCCTGCGGATCATTACCGCGAAATGGCGGAAAATTCAAAGATCAAGGCCATAGCTGTCATAAACTCAGTGAAAGTCATTAAAAGGACAAGACAAAACAATCATAAACGAGTGGAGTTTGAGCTGAAACACGCCTTCAGTTCCGATGTCCCCTCAACCTTCAGCGGCGTCTGCTATTCCGTTGACCATTTCTGGCAGAAACCCGGAGCTGGCGGCACTATATATCACTATCCGGTTAAGGGTTCCACGGTGTTTGTCACTATAGCCGCTGACGGCGGATATATAACCGGCATGGTCACCCTTGATGAAGAGGCAGAGAAGCAGATGATTGCTTTCCCCGAAAGAATCCGCTACGGCATGACCGGGGCCTTTTTCAAGAAAAGTGATGAGAAAACCGATACAGATAAGACAATAGAATATGATAAGCTTATTTCTCCGGCAGACGGTAAAGAGTCTCCTGACAGGAACAGTACACACTGACGAATTGGAAAAACACCGCAATAACTGCAAAAGTGTAAACAAAGGAGGTATAATGAAAAACAATATGGTCATTAAAATGAGTACAATTTTAGTTGTTATTCTTACTGTAATTTTTCCCATAGATGGAATCCTGAAAGCGGAAGCCGCGAAAAAATCTGCTAAAACGGCAACTTACGAGGAATATGTAACCGGGGAGTACCTTAAACAGTATGAGGGAATCAGTCACTCATTCAGCAGGGACGGCAGTCGCATGTTGACGAAATGCACGCGTACAGTGAATTACATAATAGAAGATCACTTTATTCTTTGGGATTTTGACCTGAACCTTAATACCTATGTAATAAACGGGACACTGCCTTTCAATGAGTTGGATCTTGCAGTGTACCTCTCGCCTGATGGTCAGTACGTGGCGGTTCTCAGGGCATCGAAAAAATTCGACCCTGAAAAAGGGGTTGATCTGGCCAAACACCGGACAGACATCCTTCGTGTCAGTGACGGTAAGAGGGTGCAAAGATTTCCCATTTATATGCACAGCATTTCATTCAGCCCTGATAATGCAATGATCGCCGGAACAGTCATCAGGCCCCCTGATCGCGGTACAGGCGCGGAGCGATCGGATAACTTTGAAATTCACTCTGTTGAATCGGGAAAAAGGATAGCAACCCCGCAAAAGGTGGGGGCAATCTATACACCCGCAATCTTTGATCCCCGGAATAGGTATCTCGCGGTTTCAGGAACTCTCATCCTTGATACAAAAAACTTTTCAGAGGTAGAACAATGGCCCAAGACAAGTCTTGCTGCTGTCAGTCCGGATGGCAGCCATATTGCGCTCAGGGTATCTGAAACACAAATCCGTACTTTTAAAATGAGAGACTACGCGGGGCAGTGGACCGAAGTAGGTGCCTTTGAGTGTGTCGGTGCCCTTTCATTCGGTCCTCAAAATACCCTCGCGGCTAAAGCCAGGGAGTATGATCTGGAGGGGACTGAAATACGGTCGTTTTCCTCGGGCCATTATCCTGTAAGGGTATATGTAAAGGATGCGGACACATGGTTCGGTTTTAATAATGACAGGGTATCGCGTGAGCAGCCAATTTCGGAACGGTCCCTTCAGGCGGCCGGCCTGGTATCAGAGGGAAAGCGGCTTTTAAAGGCCGGGTTTGACGACCTGGGAGTGGAGAAAATAAAAGAAGGCATAAGGCATGATCCTGACCTGTTTGAGTTTATTACATGGTTATCAGGAGGGACCCTTGATCTTGGCCTGAACCTCGCAGGGCAGGGAGGCATTCTGGCCCAATTTATTCAGGCTAATCCGAATTACTTTTCGGGTTATTACATCTACGGCCTGCTTGCATCAGCAGCGGGTCATCCCGGTCTGGTTGATCAGGCCGTCCAGAGGATTCGCCAGTTGGGTCATGAAGCCGAGCATCCTTTAACCAGACAACATGCCGAGGAACAGGCTCTCATCCTGGAGGCTCTGAATATTGCAACCCGGGATTCTCAGGACAGCGCATACCGGTACCTGGTCGAGCTGGGGGTAAAGCTCGATCCCGGAGATTTTATTGATGAAGCCCTGGCTGAGAACTTTCTTTTTCCCCTGTTTCAGGATCGGAAGAAACTGATGTACATTCTGGATGACGCCCCTGAACCGCTTTTGCCCAGACCCGGGATGAGGCCGATCGTACCTCAGCCATTTCCTGACCTGGACGGAAGATTGATTGATCCGGCATCGGTTAATACTGTGCGGGATCAGCATCCTGAAAATGTGAACAGGCTATTGGATAATAAATCACGACAAAAGGGAAGAGTGCTTGATTGACACAGACAATCTTCTGTGCAGCAATGAGTCTTTTTCATTTTGCGGCGGTTATATTATGGTACAGAAAATTAAAATCAAGGGTTGGCGCAATCTTTGCTATATATTTAAAAGGCTTTTTTAACTCTACTGATTATGTGATCAACAGGGAGGTATAATGAAAAACAATTACAGGATTTCGCTATTTGCCACAGGAACATGGCTGTTTCTGTTTTCTATTGTGTTATTTGCTCCTGACTGCCCTGCTGCAGACAATTCAGGTGCAGAGACGATTGATGAGGAGACAATAGCCCGGTATCAGGCGGAAGCTGAAAATGGCAAGGTCGAATCGCTGTTAAATCTCGTTAAAAAGGGCATTTCTATTATACCTTTTGCTGATAAGGGCAAGGCCGAATCGTTGTTCAATCTCGGTAAATTGTTCATGGAAGGCAAAGGCGTTGAGAAGGATTACACCGAGGCATTAAAATGGTTTAACCTTGCCGCAAAGAAACGCTATGTCCCTGCGTGGGTTGAACTGGGAACCATGTATGAAGAAGGTCTGGGAGTAAAAAAGGATGAAACCGAGGCTGTCAGGTGGTACAAGAAGGCCGCCGATAAAAAGGACGCAGAGGGACAAAACAAACTGGGGCTCATGTATTATAACGGCCGGGGTGTGGCTAAAAATGATGCCGAAGCCCTTAAATGGATTCAAAAATCAGCGGAACAGGGATATCCAGCAGGGCAGACCAACCTGGGAATTTTCTATGTCAACGGCACGGGTGTTAAGCAGGATGACAAAGCAGCCCTGAAGTGGCTTAGTCTGGGGGCCGGTCAGGGCTATCCAAACGGACAGGCAATGATGGGCTGGATGTATCTCAACGGCCGGGGGGTAGCGAAAAATAGCAAGGAAGCATTGAAATGGTTTCGCCTTGCAGCCGGGCAGGATTACAACTGGGCAAAGGAGCAGATAAAAGAGCACTTTAATTATGATGCACTGGACGATGACACACCGGTTACATATGAAGAGCACCTGAAGAACCATTCTCTTGAACTGCTTAAATCTTACACGTTTGATACTGTGGTTTCAAGCGGTGCTGGAAATCGGGTAGTGACTCCTCTGGCGGGAAAAGACAAATCTGAAAGCTTTACAGGCATGAGTGTATGGGAATATGACAGCCGCAAGGAGACCTTTGTCAAACACCCCTACAGATTCATTCACAAGTCCGAGTATGTTTTTCCTGTGGCCCTGTCATGGGATGGAACAATAATGGCCTATAAAGATGATAAAATAGACGCCGTTGTGCTTGTAAATATGGATGAAAACAGCATCATTAGAACCATTAAGTATGATAATATAGTACACAAGATTGCCATCAGCCGTGATAACAGGACCCTGGCACTTTATGAGGAAGAATCTCAGGGAGACAGATACATTCCATACCTGAGCGCCTACTCTGTGACTCAGGGGACACAGCTTGCCAGAAAAGCCATAACTGAAGGCGTTTCTGTATCGAGAATGTTTTATTCTGATAATGGAAGCCTTATAGTGGGGCATTATAACAAGAACGATGAAGGTGGTAGCGTTAGCATTTATAATGACAGACTTGTAGAATCCAGGATAGTCCTGTCATATGACAAAGATAAAATAAACAGTATTTGTGGAATTAATTTCGAGGGAGATTTGCTTCTTTTATCGGAAATCGACACAAAGTATGAGGAGGGCCAGACAAAAATATTTAACATTAATTCAGGACAATTGGAGGAAAATACCTATCCGTTTATGAGCAGTGTTACATTCGGCCCTGGAAACAGGTTTATTGAACCTTCTTCCGGTGCGGAATATATTCTTCGCAATGATAAAGTGCTGACCTTGCGGTTTGGCGATCTCGATTTCCGTATCACCAAGGGTTGGGTATATGTTTCCAGCGCAGAAAGCTGGTTATGTTTCATCGAGGACAGGATTATTGTCATGAAACCTGCAACAGACAAACTGATTCAGGCCATGGCTGAGGTTGAAGAAGGCCGTGAACAGCTTAAAATAGGGTTTTACGAACCGGGGGCCGCAAGGATAAGAGGCGCCGTAGCTTTATACCCTTCCGCCGATCTCATTAATGAGACCGGCTTTTACGCAGAACTCGCGGATGAAAAGGCGCCTCTGCGTTATATTGGTGAGATTCTGCTGGCCCTATACGAAGAGATTTTGAAAGATGAGAAAAATATAAAGGAGCAGGCAATCACGAACGCGGTTGAAAGATTGAGGGATTATGGCCTGTTCGCTTCTGCTGCCGGTCATGCGGACCTTGCCATGCAGGCGGCAGGAAGAATCCGCTTCCTGGAAGGCAAATATCGCCAGGATGCTCCATGGGACAGGCTTATGATAAACGCAGTGGCCCTTGAGGGGCTCTACATGGCTGCGACACAGTCCCTGGACAGCGCCTATACTCATATATTGAATCAGGGAGGGCTGGTAAAGGACGATTATAAGGCCGTTGTCAATTCTATAATCAATTACAGGGCGCGCAATTACTGGTCCGTCCTTTATTCCGACCGGAAAAGGCTTGCCTACCTGTTAAAAATGGACATTTCGAAGGTTCCCACAGTCGATGCCAGACCTGTTTCTCATCAGCCTTATCCTGATCTGAATGGAAGAATCATAGAATTTTCTATAAAAGCGCCTGACCGAATTATGCCGGAAGAGAAGAAAGAGGAGGTTTCACCCCCCAAGGCGAGGATTCTGGATTAGGGTTAATATTAATTCCATTATTCGGGGCTATTATCTGTTCAGGACTTTTTTATTAAACAGGAGAATGTAAATTATGAAAAAGATATCAAAGATATTTATGCCGGTGTTTATATTTTTATTGGTGCTTGTTTTTGTATCTGTTGCCCCATATCCCGTCATATCACAGGAACCCCCAATCTTTGCCAAAAACCATGGACCCTATTATGTGGGTGAAAGGGGGCCGGCAGGCGGATGGATTATCTATGACAAGGGGAATGATTCGGACGGCTGGAGATATATGGAGGCCGCTCCTGAAGACCAGACCCCCGACAGTTGGCGTCACAAGGGCCTTGTCAGATGGGGCTGCAAACAGGCGACCCCGGGCGCACGTTACACTGCCATTGGTACAGGCATGCTGAACACAAAGGCCATGCTGGAGAAATGCGATGAACCTAAGATTGCCGCGCGATTGTGCGCAGACTACCGCGGCGGTGATAAAGACGACTGGTTTCTGCCGTCAAAGGATGAACTGAACCTGATATATGTAAATCTGGTTCAAAATAACATCGGAGGGCTTCGGGGAGGTGAATACTGGAGTTCTTCAGAAACCACAAACGGCCGTCATGCCTGGCAGCATAACTTCTCATCAGGTCTTCAGCTCTATGCGGGAAAGCACCCAAAATATCGCGTGCGGGCTGTACGGGTCTTCAAGGATGAAAAAGCGGGTACATCTTCCCGCCCTGGGATCCGATAATGCGGCAATTGAAAACGGTAAAAATGATGGTAACAATTTTTCATTTTTTGTTGGCTGGATGATTTTTAAGGGAGAAATAAAGGGTGATGCAATTGAAATTAAGATTGATAGAGAAGATAGCCGCCATATGCATCCGATAGCGGGTTAAAAAAGAATAGTAATTACAGGATATACGTTGAAAAGCCTGCGTTATTTGTATTTACGTGAAAACAAAAGGATTTCTTATGGGGCAGGTTATGAAGCTTTCAAAGGGTAAGGTAAATCCAAAGGTGGTAAAGGAGCTGCTTGAAAAAAAGCTATAACTATCGTAATAGGGGCTTTCAGCTTTCTAAGCCCCGTTTCACCGGTCATCTTTTTCAACCATCGCAGATTTTGCAATTACAGAGGCTGCAAGAGGGGCGGTCAGGTAAATAAAGGCAACAAGCAGAATGGCTTTGACTGTGATCTGCCATGTTGCAAAGTAGAGGCCCAACCCTGAAAGTATCAGTAAAAGGCCAAACGATGTGGCCTTTGTAGCGGCATGAATCCTTGTCATCAGGTCAGGCAGCCTCAGTAAACCAATGGCAGCAACCAGTATAAAAAATGTGCCGGCAATAATCATTATTGCTGCTGTTATCTCCACCATTTCAGTCCACCTTTGTTAAATATTTAGATATGGCGACAGTGCCCAGAAAAGCAATCATGAATATGATTACAGCCACATCGAAAAATATCGGGTTATCAGCTATCATTGAATAAACAAGGATAATCCCTGCCGAGATCGAGGTAATAAGCTCAAGCGCCACAACCCTGTCATAGAGGTGCGGCCCTTTTGCAAGCCTGATAATGGTGAGAAAAAAGGCGACCATCAGGACTGCAAGCGCAATGTACAATATAAAATCAAAAAAAGATGCGGTCATTGGAAAAGCCTCTTTATTTTTATCTGGAACTCATCTATCTCCTGAATCACTTTCAATTTATCACTGGCATACATTGAATGCACCAGTATCTCCTTGCGGTCAGGGGTTACATCAACCGCCAGGCTGCCAGGGGTCATGGAAATCAGGTTGGCAAGCAGCAGTATCTGATAATCCCTGCTCAGCATCAACCTGACATTTATATAATCAGGATGAATCAGTAGCCCGGGTGTAAGCAGATCTTTTGCAATAAATAGATTGGCCTCAACCAGTTTTTTCAGGAAAAACAGTGCAAGGCCTATCAATTGAAATGGTTTTTTAATTAGTTTCATAACCAAAGCCCTTTAGTACGGCGTTAATATACCCCGATGAATCCATTAGCTGGTTTCCCGCTTCCATAAAGAACTCAAAAAAATAACCGATCCCCAGACCTAATGCAATAGTCCCTGCGCCGAGCAAGATCGAGGGTATCAGCTCACCTCTCTTAAGTCTTCCGGTCACCTGCCCGGGCAGATGATTATCAGGGGCCTTTTTAAAAAATGCCTCGTTCCAGATTTTTATCATTGAAAAAAGGGTGAGCATGCCTGTAATAATGGCAACCCCTGAGATAAACCACTTTTCAGCCTCAAAGCCTGCCTTTATCAGAAAAAATTTACCGAAAAAACCGGGGAGCGGAGGCACTCCGGCAAGGGCAAATGCAGGTATGATGAATAAAATTCCCAACAGGGGATATGCCTTGTATATGCCCCCGATACCTTTCAGATTGAATGACCCTGTTAACCTGTGAATATGGCCTGAAACCAGAAAGGCATTGGTTTTAGCCAGCATGTTGTGCATAGTGAAATAGATTGCCCCTGCCAGTGCAAAGGGGGTGAAGAGGCCAAGCCCGAATATTATATATCCGATCTGGCTTATAATATGGAAAGAGAGGATCTTTCTGATTTCATAATTGGAGGCGGCTGCCATACCCCCTGTAACCATGGTAAGGCCGGCTATTACCAGAAAAAATGTGTGCCAGAAGGCAGGGTTCTGGACAAGAAACAGTGTGAAAACACGTATCATTGCATAAACGCCCACCTTGGTAAGCAGGGCTGCAAAAAAAGCGGTGATGGCAACCGGCGGGGTGTGGTATGAGGATGGAAGCCAGAAAAAGAAAGGGAAGAGGGCTGCCTTGGTCCCAAAGGCTATGAAAAAGAGCATTGTTGATGTATCCATCAGGAATGCCTGGCTGTCGTTCTGGAGAATAGCAGCCAGGTGTGCCATATTCAGGGTGCCGGTCTTTCCGTACAAAAGGCCTGTCCCTGCAAGGAAAAAGAGCGATGCCACCAGGTTCATGGTAAGATATTTGATCCCCCCTTTAAGTTGTTTGGCCTTGCTCCCAAGGGTGATCAATACAAAGGAAGACATCAGCATCACTTCAAACCAGACATACAGGTTAAAGATGTCGCCTGTAATAAATGCGCCATTTACCCCCATCAACAGGGTATGAAAAAATAAAAAATAGCGGTATGAAATCAATTGATCGTTAATATAATATGTGGAATAGATGGAG
The DNA here is from genome assembly GCA_012513605.1 of Desulfatiglans sp. Classification (NCBI taxonomy): domain Bacteria; kingdom Pseudomonadati; phylum Thermodesulfobacteriota; class Desulfobacteria; order Desulfatiglandales; family Desulfatiglandaceae; genus Desulfatiglans; species Desulfatiglans sp. Next base: position 50,368 of record JAAZBV010000104.1, read on the forward strand.
AGGGCTAATGAGATAAAGGCTGAGGTCAGCAGCATCAATGCGCTGAACATATCCACCACAAGGCTGATTCCAAATGGCGCCTCCCAGTTGCCTGCCTGCAGCACCTGAATATTGCTGCCTGCAACTGTAAAGATTATCAGGATCGATATGATAAAATTAACCATGGCCCCGGCTACACCGGTCACCTTCTGATAACGGGTATTGCCTGAAAAAATTAAAAGTATTGAGGTCAATAATGGTATTAGAATCGGCAGTGCAATCATTCTTCAGTCTCTTTTAATTCGTCCAGGTCATCAGTATCTGTAAGAAAAAAATACTTATATTTGAGTGCCAGGGTAAAGGCTGCTATTCCAAAACCTATTACTATTGCTGTTAAAATCAGGGCCTGTGGAATAGGATCGGCCATTTCAGCAGGATTTGCCGATTCAAGTGTAGCAAATGCCGGTTTACCCCTGACCAGGCCTGCCGCTATAAAAATGGTCAGGTTAACAGCATTACTTAGAAATATGATACCCAGCACCAGCTTTAAAAAGCTCCTGCGGAGCAGCATATAAACACCCACAGCTGATAGTACGCCAACCAGGATCGCAAGCATTATTTCCATTGCCACTCCTCCATAATGGTAAAAATTAAAAACAGGACAACCCCGCTGACAGTGAGGTAAACGCCAATATCAAACAGGAGGGGTGTTCCCAATTTAACAGAGTAACTTTTCAGCAAGGGGATATCAATCCATATCCCGGAAAGGATCGGCCGGCCTGATACAATGCCGGAAAGTGCGCTGATAAAGGCAGTAAAAAGCCCGGTTCCGATCATGTGTGCAGGTCGGATCTTCAGTGTTTTGCGCGAATCAGCTACATCCCAGGCAAGCGCCTGGAAAATAAAGGCGCCGCTGAACATTAATCCGCCTATAAAACCCCCGCCAGGAAAGTTGTGCCCTCGAAAAAGGGTAATGATCGAGAAAAAAATCAGGAAAAACCGGATATATGGCAGGGCGATCTGTAATATGATATTTTTCATTTCTTAGTTCTGTTTAATTTGATTAATGAATATACGCCAAGGGCTGCAATGCTCAAAACAGTTATTTCTCCCAGGGTATCCAGCGCCCTGAAATCGACAAGGATAACATTCACCACATTTTTCCCAAATCCGCGCGAGAGGCTGTTTATTACATAAAAATCAGATATCGGGTGGTTATAGTTCACATGTAACGACTGCAGCACAAGTATTGTCATGAAGCTGCCGACAGCAACCGCAATAAGAGCATCCCTTATTTTCGATTTGATCGAAGAAAGCCTGGCAAACCTGGGGAGCTTCTGTAAAACAAGCACAAATAATACCAGGGTAAGGGTTTCAACAAGTATCTGTGTAATAGCCAGGTCAACAGCGCTGTATATAAGATAGATCAGTGCAATACCCAGTCCGACAACACCCATGGAGAGAATGGCCATCAGTCGGGATCGGGCGATTGCAGTAATGAGCGACGCCGCCATTATCAGAAGTGTAAGCGCTGTCACATAGTATGGCTGCCAGGTATAGGTAATGCCCTGATACCATCCCCTGGCAATATATACCATAAACCATATGAGTATGGCTGCGGCAATAAAGATGGTCATCAGGTATATCCGGTGATAACCATGCTGGATAACCGCGGTTTTCTTTTTTGAAATCTTTACAAAACCCGCAATCAGATGATTAAAATAGTCAGAGAATCTGATATGGAACAGGGCCTGGTTGACCTTATGCAGGAGCGGTAAAACCTGATTTCTGAATAGAAACAGGATAAAACCAGCAGTGACAGTAAAGATGCTGAGAAACAGAACCTGATTAAAGCCATGCCAGAGAGACAGATTTACATTAACAGGTTCCCGCAGGATAACGCTTACAGCCGGTTCAATAAGCCTGGACATGCTTGAAGGATAGAGACCGAAAAAAAGACTGGCAATTACAAGCGCAGCAGGCCCTGCAACCATTTTCAGCCCCTTTTCATCAGGGTGTCCGGGCATCCCTTTATCCTTTTCTATAAAGGTGCGATAACCCAGCATGGTTGATACCCAGACCATAAAAACATTGGACACTACACCCAGGATGGTCAATATAACAGCAATATCCGGGGTCTGGATTTTAGCTTCATAGATCAGCTCTTTTCCGATAAAGCCAAGCATGGGAGGCAATCCGGCCATTGAAAGCAGCGCGAGTGTGGATATTACAAAGATCTTTGGCATAGGCCTCCAGAGCCTGCCCAGAAGCCTGATATCCCTTGTGCCGGTTTTATGATCTATCATCCCGGCAATCATAAACAGTGATGCCTTGTAAAAGGCATGGATAATCAAAAAGAGAACAGCTGCCTCTATGGATGCTTGTGTATCAATACCGAAAAGCAGGACCATGGTGCCCAGGGAACTTACTGTCGTGTATGCCAGTATGGCCTTAAGGTCTGTCTGGGTGAGTGAAAGGTAGGCGCCGATAAACATGGTCAATGCCCCTGTCAGGCTTATTAGAAACATCCACTGGGGTGTGCCTCCCAGAACAGGGTTCAGCCTTGCCAGCAGAAATATACCTGCCTTTACCATTGTGGCAGAATGAAGGTAGGCGCTTACCGGGGATGGCGCCTGCATGGCTCCGGGCAACCAGAAATGAAAAGGGAACTGAGCTGATTTGGTTGCAGCGCCTGCCAGCACAAGTATCAGAGATGGTAAATAGAGTTTATGGGATTTAATGACATCTGCCCTGTTCATCAGATCGCTCAGCTCAAAGCTCCCGGCCATCTGGCCGAGTAAAATAATCCCCCCGAAAAGGGCAAGCCCCCCCATTGCGGTTATCAGCAATGACTGCAGGACCGCCTGCCTGGCCTTTTCGTATTCGTGCTTAAAGCTGATCAAGAAAAAGGAGGTAAAGCTTGTAAGTTCCCAGAAAAGAAACATGATCAGCAGGTTTCCTGACAGGACAAGACCCATCATTGAGCCCATAAAAAGCATGATAAAGGTATAAAACCTGTCCTTGTCAGGATAATGCTTCATGTAATCATTGGCATAGATCAGGATTAATGCACCGATGCCTGAGACCAGCAACAGAAACAGGCAGCTGAGCCCGTCATATGTCCAGGTTATATTGAGCCCGATCTGGGGTATCCACTTATAGGTAATGCTCTCGGCTTCTGTATAAGTAAGGCCAGATCTCTTCATGAGTGTTATTATGAACACGCAAAGGGGTAGCAAAGCCAGTGTCCCCCCTTTATACCTTTTTATAAAAGAGGGCATAAATGGAACCCAGGCCGCCGAAAGGAATATAAGTATTAAAATTATGGTCATAAGTAATTATTCAAAACCCGTGATACATTCTATAGCTATTATATACCCCGCTCAAGGGGACTATTCAGCCAGTCAGAGCTGATATTATACCGCACTTCTGCGCTTGATCCGTGTATAAATTCAATATTCCGCGGGCTAAACAGGTTTTCAGTCTACAGCCTGTAATTTGCCCTTTGATTTTCAGTGATTTTCAAAACTTCGTCAACCGATATGATAAGAAAAGCTCAGAATCCACCCATTGTTAAAAAGATTACACATTTTAAGTCTGCGAATATATTGGGTTAAGCAGTGTATGTCAATATAAACCGGGAATATGGTTGTTCTATTTACACCGAAGCAAGTATGGTTTTTCCAAAATCAAGGAAATCAGTACGCTTCATAAAGTCATATTCTCCATAACCCTTAACCATATTGAGATATTCAGGTTCCACAAGGCTGAATGTAATCCTGCCATTAAAGACCTTACCCGGTACGCCCGATATGCCGGTAATTACCGAGAGATGATTATCGATAAGCATTTTTATCTGCTCAGGCCCTGTGGGCTGCTTTCTATTTCCGCATACACAGAAGAATCCTTTAATTTTATCTTTCAGGATATCCTTATTCTTTGCAAGGTAATCCTGTAACTCCTGAGACACCTTTGCCATCCTGATTGACCCACCCACCACGATATAGTCATAACCCTTTGGGTCAGGATTTTCGCGCACATCAAATACATCAGCAATGCCGCCTAAACCTTCGGATATCCACACCCCTGCATCACGGCTTGATCCGCACCATGTGCTGTAGACAACCGCCCATTTTTTATCCGAATTTTTGGGATAATACTGAAGGGCTGATGCGGTATCTGCTATTGCCATTGCCCCTATGCCAATTACACTGGCCTTAATAAAGTCACGTCTATCCATAATACTTATCCTCCTTAATTAAAAATTTTTTCTCCTGACGAGGTTTAATATTTTTATATTTCCTTTTTCTTTTAAGTTCATGAAATATTCAATTTCTGTTTTTGAAAGAGAGGTCTCTTCCAGGATGATCAATATCCTTTTTCCTGATTCAATTACCTGGAGTAACCCTTTATCCATAATGGTTTCACTTTGAGATTTAACCCTGTTAATAGGATAATTGTTGAAACCAAAGATATCAAAGTCTATTTTGAAATAAAAATAGGTGGATAAAGCAGCATCAGAGTTTTTATCCAGGTACTTCTTTAAATGATAGCTGACAGGTGCATAAAAATTAAATATATCCACCCCCCAGTTGATTATAACCTCTGAACTGCTGATAGCGGTTTTTATATCCCTGATTGAGGCATCATAAAGTTTCATCTTTTCGTATTGTGAAAAATCAAACGCCTGTGATTTTTCAATATCCATCATGCTCTCATATCTGCCTGTCTTACATAACATTGATTCGTAAACAGTGCCCCTGTTCTTAGGTATTACCCTTATAATCTTATCCTCATATAAAACAGTGAAAATCTCACAGCCGATAGAGCATTCCCTGCAGATAGATGGCTTTACCTCTGTTTTAAACTGGGCGATCTTTTCAAGGACAAGGGATTTATCAAGGATTGCCCCGGATGGGCAGACAGATTCGCATGAGCCGCATTCAACGCAGCTTGTCTCAATAAGGCTCTTTTCCATTGAGGGGAGCATGTCTGTTTCAAACCCCCTGCCCGCAAAACCGAGCGCCCCTATGGCCTTGAGATCGCTGCACACCCTTATGCATTTACCGCACTTGATACACTTGGTTGAATCAAATACCAGATATTTTGAGGAGCTGTCTATATGCTGTTCCCTGATGCCTCCCCTGATGCGGTTTACATTTATTTTAAACCTTTCAGCATAGAGCCTTAACTTGCATTCATCCGCATCAAGGCAGCCGCATGAAAGGCACCTTTTAGCCTCGCGAACCGCCTGCTCTTCAGAGTAGGTAAAATCTACCTCATTAAAGTTATCAAGCCGCTCTTTAATGGGTAAAGAGCCCGATTTCTCTCTCTCTTGTTTGGGTGCGTGGGGGATATAGTTTTTATCCACTTCTGTAAGTTTCTGTCCCAAAGAAAAATTAAATGCAGACCTGAAATCCTTAACCAGAGGCTGGTCTGAAAGCCATGAATGGATAGATAAAGCCCCATACCTGCCATGGGCGATCGCACTTATGGCAATGGAAGGGCCTGTTACAGCATCACCACCAGCGAATATACCCGGTATATTTGTCTGGAATGTCCTCTCATCCACGTTGGCTGAGATGGTGTTATATTTTGTGAGGGAAATACCATTTGTCCCATCAACAGGGACATCAAGCCCGGAAGGATCAACATACTGCCCAATGGCCGCAATAATTGTATCCGCCTCAATTGTCTCAAACTCTCCATCTACTGGTACCGGCCTTCTCCTCCCGCTTGAGTCTGCCTCGCCAAGCCCCATGACCTGACACTTGATCCCTGTTACCTTTCCATCCTGTGTAAGGATTTCAGTCGGTGCACGTAAGAATTTAAAGATGGCCCCTTCATGCCCCGCCTCTTCAATCTCAATATCCTCAGCAGGCATCTCATCCCTTGTCCTTCTGTAGACAATGGTAACATTCCCTGCGCCCAGGCGTACAGCCGTTCTTGCTGCATCTATAGCAGTGTTACCTCCGCCCACAACCACAACGCCTTTACCGATATCAATCTTATTACCCTTTGCAACAGTGTATAAAAAATCTATCCCGCCAAACACACCTTTTGCATCTTCATTCTTAACCCTCATGGCTGTGCTTTTCTGCGCGCCGATCGCTAAGAAAACCGCATCATACCTTTCCTTCAAATCCTTGATAGAGAAATCTTTGCCAAGGGTTTTGTTAAAATGAATCTTTACCCCCATGCGTGTTATGATCTCAATCTCTTTAGCCAGAAGACTTTTAGGGAGCCTGTATTCAGGTATGCCCCAGAGCAGCATCCCGCCGGGCCTGTCTGACTTTTCAAAGATCTCAACATCATAACCCTCTATCTTCAGATAATAGGCGCAGCTTAGCCCCGCGGGGCCTGCCCCGACTATTGCTATCCTTTTACCTGTAGCAGGTTTAACCTCAGGGATAAATGGCTCTTTAAGGTCTTCATCAGATACAAAGCGTTTTATGTTATCAATAGCAACAGGGCCTTCCATAAGCCCCCTTCTGCACACATCCTCGCAGGGCTTGGGGCAGACCCTGCCGCAAACCAGGGGCAGCGGGTTTGTATCCTTTATGGTCTTAATGGCGCTTTTATAGTCCCTGTTTGCGACATGGGCCACATATGACTGGATGTCAATGCCAGCAGGGCAGTTAAAGCGGCACGGTGCAATACAATCCCCTGCATGATCCGACAAAAGAAGCTCCATGCAGAGCCTTCTTGTCTCATTGATGTTTTGAGTATTGGTTTTTACAACCATGCCCTCTCTTACCTTTGTGGCGCATGCAGGCACAGAACCTTTTGCACCCTCAACCTCCACCACACATAAAAAGCATGATGTAAAGGGGATAAGCCTCGGGTCATTGCATAGCGTTGGTATCTCTATACCGATACTTTCGCATGCCTCAAGTATTGTAATATCCTTATCTGTTTCAAAGGGTATGCCATCTATTGTAAGCTTCATATATTCAAATCCCCTGTTTACTCTGTATCAATTGCATTAAATTTGCATGTGGCGACACAGGCCCCGCACTTTATGCACTTTTGCTGATCTATAAAATGGCGTGTCTTTTTTTCTCCGGATATGGCCTTTACCGGGCATTTTCTTGCGCATGCAGTACACCCGATGCATTTATCATTTATGGTATAGGTCAATAGCTTTTTGCAGTATTTTGCCGGGCACCTTTTATTTACAATATGCTCAACATATTCATCATAAAAATATTTAAGGGTTGTAAGCACAGGGTTTGGGGCTGAGCCGCCAAGGGCGCACAAAGAGGATGTTGAGCATTTTTTTGCGATCTCCTGAAGGAGTGTAAGGTCATCCATGGTGCCTTGCCCTTTGCATATCCTCTCAAGGATTTCAAGCATCCTTTTTGTGCCGAGCCTGCAGAAGGTGCATTTACCGCATGATTCATTCTGTGTGAAATTTAAGAAGTATCTTGCAAGATCCACCATGCAGCTTCTCTCATCCATGATAACCATACCGCCTGAGCCCATGATGGCCCCTGTTTTAACAAGGCTCTCATAGTCAACAGGCAGATCAAGGAGCCTTTCAGGGATGCATCCACCCGAAGGGCCACCCAGCTGAACCGCCTTGAATTTATATTCAGGCTCTGCCATGCCCCCGCCTATATCATATATGACCTCACGAAGGGTTGTTCCCATGGGCACCTCAACAAGGCCGCCCTTTTTGATTTTCCCTGCGAGGGCAAAGACCTTGGTGCCCCTGCTTTTTTCATACCCTGTCTCAGAATATTTGCTGCCCCCGTTCAGGATTATCCAGGGGATGTTCGCCAGGGTCTCAACATTATTTATTACAGTTGATTTCCCAAACACCCCCTTTTCAGCAGGATAAGGGGGCCGCAGGCTGGGCATACCCCTTTTCCCTTCTATTGATGCAATAAGGGCTGTCTCTTCTCCGCACACAAATGCCCCTGCACCCTCCTTTGTCTTAAGATCAAAAGAGAAACCGCTACCCATAATATTTTCGCCAAGGAACCCCCTTGCCTTTGCATCCTCTATTGCCTTAAGGCAGTGTTTAACTGCGAGTGGGTATTCTGCCCTGACATATATATAACCGTGGTTGGCGCCTATTGCATAAGCGCCTATCAGCATGCCCTCTATTACTGAGTGGGGGTCACCCTCAAGCACACTCCTGTCCATAAATGCGCCAGGGTCACCCTCATCAGCATTACATATAAAGTATCGACCTTCAGGCGCAGGGTTTTTTCTGGTAAGCTCCCACTTGAGCCCGGTAGGAAATCCTGCACCGCCGCGGCCCCTGAGCCCGGAATCCTTTATCTCCTGAACCACCTTTTCCGGCGGCATCGTAAGCGCCTTTAAAATGGCCTTGTATCCATCTTTAGCAATATAATCGTCGACTGAGGTGGGTGTGATTTTACCGCAGTTTCTGAGTACAATCCTTTTCTGCTTGGGGAAAAGGGCTGTATCATCAACAGGGTCCGCCTCAAACAGGATTTTTTCCATGTATGTTTTATTTTCAATGATTTCTGAGTCTATGAACTTTTCAACATCATCTTCGGTTATCTGTGCATAGAGGTACTCTTTGCCATCCCGAAAGGTCCTGACATTGACCTCTGAATAGCAGAGCCCTGCACACCCTGACTGTTTCAGTTCTACTCCTGCTATGCTTTTTGCCTTGAGGGCAGAGGCAAATTTATCATAAACCCTGTCTGCGCCTGCTGATTTACCGCATGTCCCCATCAGTACAACTATTTCTCTATTTCCCATAGTCATATCCTGTGTTAATACTCTTCAAGTATCTTTTTTATCTTCTCTTTTGTTAAGTGGGCATAGACCTTGTCATCGATCATCATGACCGGGGCAAGGGAACAGCATCCCAGGCATGCAACATATTCAAGGGTGAATTTGTTTCCTCTGGAGGTTTCATTTTTGGAGATTTGCAGCATCTCGCTCACAGCCTCTCCTACGGTTTCAGCCCCTCCAACGTGGCATGCAGTCCCTTTACAGACCTTAATAATATGCTGGCCAACAGGGCTTAACCTGAACTGGGTATAAAAGGTAATGACCCCATATATATCGCTTTCATACATGGAGAGTTCGTTTGCTATTATAGATATTGCCTCTTTTGGAATGTACTTAAGTTTGTTCTGTATCCCCTGTAGAATGGGTATCAGGGAATCATGTCTTTTACCAAAGCTTTGATAAAGAGCAGGCAGGGTTTGATGTATATCATCAGTAATTGTATTTTCAGGTTCCACTCTGTTCTCCCTCGAAGAATTTATTTAACCAGGTAACAAATATTTTACCATGTTGGTTTTCCGGGTTGGTAATTTGCATTATCAAATTTCAGGCCTGCTAAGTCAGAACATTCATCCTGTGCCAGTATAGGTACAGCTACAGCGGAAATTGCCATAAGGATTAAGTTAATGAAAAGGCAGCTAATAAGATGTGATGCATTCATGGTGGTACCTCCCGGTTGTTTAATCTAATCGGGCGAATAATTTTATGCCTGAATGGATAATTTATTACCAGGCTGGTTATATGGCAGGATTACAACCGGTTGTCAAGGTGTAAGGTATGTGAGGCGGGGTGCATATCAAACACAGCACCATACCTCATGGTATAAGCATGGTGCTGATTTTTTCTTTCACCCTTCTGCCCAGGCAGGTAGATATTACTCCTCATGACTTAATATAAATTCAACCAGCGAATTTAATTCATCTTCAGACAGCGCCTTTGTTTTTTCAAGGAATTTTTCCATGCTCTTTGCCTTTTCAAGATTCATTATCGGTTCGCTCTTCCCCTGAAAATATTTAACAAGCTTTTCTGTATCCCCATTATAAGCTTTTGAAATTTCAATTAGTGAGGGATATGTCTTTCCTGTATCTGCCTTATGACATATCCCGCACTTCAGGGAATCATAAACCGATTTATCATCAGCGCTGGCAGTGCTAAAGGAGTAAAAAATCAGAATAGTAAAAAGAATCAGTATTAAATAGGTTTTCATAGTTAACCTCCATGACATGTTGAGTGATTTTGACCGCTTCAAACTGGGAGGATGATATCACAACAAAAAAATATAGGAAATAATTACATTGTTTAAAAAATTATCGTGAAGATTATGATATCAGGGTATTCTTACCCTGTAGAGACAAGGCATGCCTTGTCTCTACGGTAAAGGTGTAAATTTACTGGCTTTTTTCAGCCTGATTATTAGCCCCTCCCAAAAACTGCACACTCATTTCCAGCATGGAATTCTGTGAATCAATATAGGAATTGAACTGGGCCTGCTGTGAATCGGTAAGGATGCCTTTTGAGGAATTAAGGTATCCGGTGAAAAGGTTCTTTTGAAGGTTAACCGACTTCTCCAGATTTTCTTTGCTAAGCACAGGCTCATTAGGGTTTATAGACTGCTGAACATCCTTCTGCATTTCAAGGTTATTCTGTATCTCTGATTTATGATAACGGCTATCAGGGCCACAACCGCAATACAGAGAACAACCTGAAGCACGCTAAACTTTTTATCTTCTCTCTTTATTTCCATATTTACCTCCTCATCTTATTGATCATTAAACAGGTAATGCTATAAATCCTTTTTGTTATAGAGTGCTACTGTCAAAGGAACTGAGATTGCCAAAAGAAGAACGGCACTTCCAAACAGAATTATTGATCCTGTGATCTCCTGACAAAATATAAAATCCGTCAGGCTTGATCTATCTGAATCAAAGAAACTGGCCAGAGTCAACGCTCCTAAAACCATCCAGAGAATTACTGAGACCCCATTTGACTTTGAGAAACCAAACCTGAAATAAAATGGTAAAGTAAAGGAGGTCAAAAAAGCCAGGATCAGGAAGACTAATATGATGTAACCTGCAGGTAAAGGTTGCCTCGCTTCTACAGAGAGAGAAAAGTTGAAGAATATGAAACCCCTGTTTACAAGATATGCGATTAAAAGATAAATGGCCGTTATTACCACAACGCCTAAATAGCGGGATAACACTATTTCGCTGCGCCGGACAGGAAGAGATGCAAAATATTTTTCTGTGGGATGTTTTTCATCAAGGCTGAAAAGATTCTGGATATAGTTGTAGATGAATAGAAACAAAGGAAGCAGACTTATATCGTTTACCAATGAGGCAAATATAACGCTTAACGTAAAAAGTGCTGTGGACAGATTCGACATGATCCTATCACTCTTTAAGGCATCAAAATCCCGACGAACCAGATTGATAATATTTCCTTTCATTTTTGTCCTTTTCAAGCTCTGACCGTTAGAGAGTCTTTATATGTCCCTTTTTAAGTATATGCCTGAAGATATCCTGATAGAGAGAACAAATAAAAGGATTGCAATCCCTGTCAGAATAAATGCCATTATAGATGTATCCTCCAATGAAAATTTTCTTATCTTTTCGAACAGTCCTGGTATTTTAAATACAGCGAAGAAGAGGGCATAAAAGGCCGCCATAAACCCAAATGATATAAGATTCATTGCTTTTGTGACTCCATATTTGAAGTAAACCGGGAAAGAGATAGATATAAGCAATGACACAACCATCAAGACCAATGAAAAATAACCGGGAGGGAGCTGAAATTTTAGCTTGCCCGCAAGATAAAATCCAAAATTTGCCGAATAGGCCAGAATTAGATGAACAGCCATTATCACTGCTATCCCGAAATACCTTGATAAAACAATCTCTCTGCGTCGTACAGCGAGGGAGGCAAAAAATCTTTCTGTCCTGTATTTTTCTTCCAACATGAAAGTGTTCAAGCCATACGATAATGTAAAAATTGGTAAAAAAAGCAGGGCAAGAGACTTCCATGCCGGGGCAATAGAAGATAAAACTATTACTGGTAAAAATACAGATACCCCTATCGCCTTTTCTGTCCACAGGGTATAGAAATCCTTTCTAATGAGGCTGATTATATTACCTGCCATTTTGCTCCCCTTTTACTGTAAAAACCATTATATCTTCAAGGGTCGCCCTTTCGGTGATTGCATCCGCGCCAATCAGGGTAGCAAGTTTATCAGCAGAGGCGCTTAGCGCCTCAAAACCGGTTCGCATTTCACGGACTCCGACACACATCTCGCGCCCCTTTTCATCAAGACGGCTCAATGGGCCTTTTACTATTTTGTACCTGTCCAGAATATCATCCTTTGTCTCTGAGAAGACAATCCGTCCGCTATCGATCAGGGTTATGTAGTCTGCAATCTTTTCAAGGTCAGTTGTTATGTGTGTAGAAAAGAGAATAGACCTGTGCTCATCCTGGATAATCCGGTAAAGGATATCTATAAACTCACTCCTGAACACCGGATCAAGCCCGCTGCTTGGCTCATCCATAATAAGGAGTTCTGCGTTGTGTGAAAGAGCTAGTGCAAGTGAGAGCTTGGTTCTCTGGCCGTGTGACAACGCCTCTGTCTTTTGCTCAGGGTCAAGGTTGAAGGTTTTAATAAGCCTGTAAAATTCAGCATTGTTCCACTCTTTGTAAAAACGGCCGGTCATCTTCCCGACATCTCTTACTGTCATGATGCCGCCATAAAAGGCCTGTTCATCATAGACAAACCCGATCTTTTCCCTGATCTCAGCGCTGTCCGGCCCCATCTCCTTTCCAAGAACCTCAATTGAACCTGCGTTTTTATGAATAAGCCCCATAATAAGTTTTATGGTTGTGGTCTTGCCAGCCCCGTTCCTGCCGATAAACCCCATGACCGTACCGCGGGGCAGGCTGAATGATACATCTGATAATGCAAACCCGGTGTAATGTTTTGAAAGCCCTGTTACCTTAATGGCATTTTCCATCTATTTTTCCTCCTCAAATACGATCATCAGCATTGACTGCAATTCATCTAAGGTCATGCCAATGCGTTTTGCCTCGTTTGCCGCCTCATCAAGCTTTTCTTCCACGATCCGCATCCGCTGCTCCCTGAATAATTCCTTGTTCTTTACAGATACATAGCAACCCTTACCCTGAACCGAAGTAAGAAATCCCGCTGCAACCAGTTCGTCATAGGCCCTTTTTACTGTGATGACACTCACCCTCAAGTCCTGCGCCAGGGTGCGAATGGATGGGAGTTCATCCCCGTCGTTAAGATCCCCTGAAACAATAAGAGTCCTGATTCGGTCCTCTATCTGTTCATAGATGGGCCTGGGCGAGGTCTGGGATATGATTATGCTTATGTTACTCATTTATCCTCCTGTTCAGCAGTGTTACAACTGTTATGGTGCAGTATATACAGTTGTCGGTTTTTGTCAATCATAAAAATGATAAAATCATTTTTCTGGACTAACTGGGAGTGATGTGTGATAGTTGCAGCAACTTGCCAAAAAATTAAATTTTTTAATGGTTCTCCTTAATGACAGGGCGCTTTGATTAATCAAGAGGAATCAGGATGGAACCAAGGATACCGACAAAAGAAGAGAAGATAAAGCTGGAGGAGATATACAGATTTCACAGGAGCTCAGAGCTTTATATGCTCTTCATGCTTTACCCTGCTCTGTTTCTGATTGTATTAACCTTTTTTTTTGATACCCATCCCCTGTTTGTATTTGCGGTTGTAATGTTTACCATCCTGATGCTTTCCGGTATAGTTGGCCTTATAATAAAACGCCATCTGATCAGAAAATGCCCGGGATGTGGGACAAGGGGCGTACCCCCAGTGCCCATGCCAAAGAATCCTGGCTATTGTACAAGATGCGGCCTGATCCTGGACCCTGCATATAAAGATCCAAATAATGACACAGTAAAAAAGAAAACGCCCTGGGCAAGATAACACTGCCTGTATATAAAAATTAAGGAAATATAAAAAAAGGGGGTTTGTCTCAATGGAGACAAAACCCCCTCTGCATATATAATCAAAATAATTAAAAGACTACAGGCATTTCCTGGTGATACCCAAGAGCTTTCTTGCCTCTTCTGCATTGGCTATTTCACGGCCGGAGAGCCTTGCAAGGTCCGCAGCCCGTTTTACAAACTGTTCGTTTGCGCCTATTATCTTTTTACCATCTTTATCAACATCAAATACCACGTTATCCTCAAGCCCTACTCGGATACCATCTGCACCCATTGCGAGGGCGGCAAGCATCATGGGCATATGGGCTGAACCAATCCCTGATACAGACCATGTTGATCCTGCCGGAAGCATCTCAACAAGGAAGGCAAGGTTCTTTACTGTGCCTGGCATGCCACCGGGTACGTTCATAATAAACTGGTAGTGGGTGGGCACCTTGAGCCCGTGTTTTTTGATATAGAATGCGGTGTTCCCCATAAAGCCTGTATCAAACACCTCAACCTCTGGCTTTACATCATACTCAAGCACCGCCTTGGTGAGCTTTTCAAGAAAGCGCGGATGATTTTCAAATACAAAACTATTTGCCCAGTTGAGTGTGCCTGAATCGTATGAACACATCTCGGGCCTCAGTTTTGCCAGGTGGTTAATACGTTCATCATCAATGTATGAACCGCCTGAGGTGGTGAGGTTAATGATGACATCCAGGTTTTCCTTTTTACATGCAGCGCGTGTAAGCTCAACCGCCTGTGTAAACTTGTCAATTGACATGGATTTTTTACCCTCGTCATCACGTATATGTATATGAACTATGGCAGCGCCTGCCTTGACTACACGAACAACATCGGCTGCAATCTCATCCGGGTGCAGGGGAACAGCAGGAGCCATCTCCCTTGTTGTCCCTGCGCCTGAAAGGCAGCATGATATGATCAGTTTATTGGTATTTCTTTTTTCCATTACATTTCTCCCTGTAATTGTTTAAATTTTTCTAATTTTTACTTTCCTCTTCGGGTATCATCACCATTACAGCCTCGCCCTTTGCAGTAATCGTACCTGAGGCAGAGAGGGTTGCAGTTAGGGTGATCTTTCTACCTTTTATCTCCTTTACTGATGCCCTTATCTCAAGCTCTTCCCCAACAGGGGTGGGCTTGAGATAATCCACCTTGAGGGATGCGGTTACAAACCTATGCATTGGCCTTTCCCCCGGCTCAAAACCATCCTGCCTCTCTTTTGCAGCCGCAGCTGTCCCGGCACAATGGCAATCAATCAGGGAGGCGATAATACCCCCGTATAAAAATTCCGGGAAACCCCCGGTCTTGCTTTTATCAGGGGTATAACGGCATACCCCTTCATCTCCATCCCACTCGCTTTTAATGTGCATACCCTTTTCATTGAGCCTGCCGCATCCATAGCAGTAGGAGTAGTTCTCAGGGTAATAATCCTGAAAAAATTTACTTTTCATCTGGTAACATCCGGTTATTGAACAGAAAAGGTCTTAAGATCCGGGCTTAGCATAAGCTCCGCCTCAGTGGCAGCCTTTACCTGTTCAACGGTTGTCCCTTCTGCTATTTCTTTTAAGACAAGACCTAAAGGTGAAACCTCTATAACTGCCATTTCAGAGACAATCAGTTTTACAACACCCACAGCCGTTATAGGGAGTGTCAGGTTCTTCAGGATCTTGGCTTTTCCATTGTTTGTATGAAGTGTGCCTATTATTATCTTCTTTGCCCCTGTTGCAAGGTCCATTGCGCCACCCATACCAGATACCATCTTGCCCGGCACCATGTGGCTTGCCAGGTTTCCCTTTTCATCCACCTCAAGGGCGCCAAGAACAGTGGCATCCACATGACCGCCTCGTATAATGCCGAATGATGTGGCAGTATCAAAATAGGAGGACCCTTTTCTGACGGTTATGTGTTTTCCCCCGGCATTAATAAGGTCCGGGTCTTCTTTTCCTTTTTCAGGGGAGCCATTCACACCAAGAACACCATTTTCGGATTGTATTGTTATATCAACCCCTTCGGGCAGGTAATTTGCGACCAGGGTAGGCAGACCAATACCAAGATTTACCACATCACCATCATGCAGCTCCTGTGCAATTCTCCTTGCTATTATATTTTTTGCATCATCCATTTGAATTGCTCCTTACAATATAGTCTACAAATATCCCATGGACCATTACTACATTCGGGTCCAGTTCTCCCGGTTCAACTATCTTTGCTGCCTCTACTATGACAGTATCAGCAGCTGTGGACATAACGGGATTAAAATTCTTTGTAGTACCATTAAAAAATGAGTTGCCAAAGGTATCGGCAATAGTTGCCCCAAGAATCGCAAAATCCGCCTTTATGGGTAACTCAAGTAGATACTCTTTACCGTTCAGCACCAGGGTCTGTTTACCATGTGCCACATCTGTACCAACCCCGGTAGGTGTAAGAACTCCTCCAAGGCCGGCCCCGGCAGCGCGTATCCTTTCAGCAAGGGTTCCCTGGGGAACAAGCTCCACCTCTAATGTGCCGGCCATCATCTGTTTACCGGTCTCAGGATTTGTGCCTATATGTGAAGTCATAACCTTTTTCACAACCTTTGCGGCGATCAGTTTTGATATACCGATGCCTGTAATGCCGGTATCATTTGAAATAATGGTCAGGTTTTTTATGCCCTTTGCCAGAATAGCGTCAATTATGTTATGAGGAGTTCCATTACCAAGAAAACCTGCTATCATGATGCTCGCACCATCAGGCATCTTGTCAACTGCCTCAGTTATATTTATAACCTTGTTTTTCATTTTACAGACCTTCCCTGTTTAAGTATTAGGATTTAAGCATATTGGATGCAATAACCAGTCTCATGATTTCTGACGTGCCTTCATATATCTCTGTAATCCTTGCATCACGACAATATCTCTCCATCGGGTATTCCGTGGTGTAACCGTAACCGCCGAAGATCTGCAGTGCCTTATGAGTAACACGGTGGGATGCCTCTGATGCAAACAGCTTTGCCATTGCACAATATTTGGAGTATTTCTGCCTGTCACCGCTGTTCATCATGTCAGCGGCCTGATAGGTCAGAAGCCTTGCTGCCTCTATATCGGTAGCCATGTCAGCGATCATCCACTGTATAGCCTGGAATTCTGCGATAGGCTGGTTAAACTGTTTCCTGATCTTTGAATAGGCAATAGCCTCTTCCATTGCCGCCTGGCTGATGCCCAATGCCTGCGCGGCAATACCTACACGTCCGCCGTCAAGGGTGTGCATTGCTATCTTAAAACCCTGGCCCTCCTTGCCCAGAATGTTCTCTTCAGGTATTTCACAATCTTCAAAAACAAGCTCGGTTGTAGAAGAAGAGAGTATACCCATCTTGTCTTCGATCTTGCCTACTGAAAATCCGGGTGTACCCTTTTCAACGATAAACATGGAGAGACCTTTATGCCCGGCATCCTTGGATGTCTTTGCCATAACTACCGCTACACTTGCTACCCCGCCGTTTGTTATAAAACTTTTTGTGCCATTAAGCACCCACTTTCCATTTTTACGTTCCGCCCTGGTTGCTGTTCCTGATGCATCTGAGCCTGCACCCGGTTCTGTTATACCGAAGCAGCCAATATGCTCGCCTGAACATAACTTGGGCATATATTTTTTCTTCTGCTCTTCTGTGCCAAAATAATATATGGGTGAGAGGCAGAGTGAATTATGTGCAGATACTGTAACGCCTGTTGAGGCGCCACCCCGTGAAAGCTCTTCCACTGCTATAGCGTAAGAGATGTAGTCCATGCCTGCGCCATTATACTCCTCAGGATATACAACGCCCATTATCCCCATTTCCCCGAGCTGCTGGATCGCCTTTGCCGGAAATTTGTGCTGTTTGTTATATTCTGTTGCCTTTGGTTTTAATACCTGGTCAGCAAACTTCCTGCACATATCTTTTATCATCTGATGTTCTTCACTTAATTTGAAATCCATAGGAAATACTCCATTTTAATGATTTATTTTTCAATGTCTGCCTTTTTTAAGGCAGACTACCCCTGAACTATCTCAGGCAAATATATGATTTATTACAAACTTCTGAAAATATCAATAACAAATTGATATTATTAGGGTTGAAGAGCTCAAGGTAAAATAGAATCAGCCCCGGCATACAGTGATTGGCGTCTCTATACCAGGGCTGATTCAGGGAGGGAAAACTCTGTGAATAAAGGGATAATATCTAAAACACAGGTTTTCAGAGGACATTTAATTAACTGTTGAAAACCATCCTCAGGGTACCCCTTTTCAACTAATCAGGATATGGGTACCCTTTATCATATCCTGATATCACCAAGGGGCAAAAAAGTCAGGCCTCGACTCGCAGGCCTGTTGTTTGTATCCTCTGATCTCTTTTTGGGCTCTATAATCAGCCTCTTTCCTTCTCTTCTAATGATTGCCTCATCACAGCCTTTTTCAAACTCCTTGAGTATCTGATCTATATGGCCCTTTGGATTCCGATTAACTGCATTATTCAACTTTATACTGGTCATGGGTCGCCTCCTTGGAAAATCTCTGTTAGCAGCTCTATATCCACTGCATACATCTGGATAATATATGCATTTCATCTGCAAGGGTTTTGCCATTTAAAATAAGACTATATTAACTAATATAATCTTATTTTTGCTTAATTTAGATGTCGATAAATCAGGTTATACGCTTAGAATTGGGTATTAAGTATTCAATTGGGGTTTTGTTTATGGGTACTTAATATTCAAATTTGACAGGCAATCCATTCTGCCTATTCATAAAAGTAACTGCTTATATAGACCTCAGGCACAGGCTCATCAATGTATTTATTAACAATTTTTCTAAATGTGGCCTTTATGTCATCAAAATCCCTGTTTTTAATCCACTCCTTCAATTTCTCTTCGCTGACAGTCATTAGAAAGTCATTTTTTATCAGGGTTGAATATTTGTACATTTGCGATTCCTGCTCTACATTTGTATATGGGCTGGCCAGCACAAGGCCCAGGGAATCATTGTGCCCTGCCCCCATATGGATATTTGTAATAACGACCTTGTTTCTCCTCAAGGGATTGGGGTTTTCTTTTTTGCTGTTTTTTTCAAAGGTGATCATTTTTACATTATTAAACCCTGTATTGCCTTTTATCAGATATATAAGGATTATTATGAAAAAGAGGACAAGAATTGTTGTTATTATTTTCCTGTACTTAACAAGTACTGTTTTTTCTACTGATGATTCCATTAATAACTAACCCTTTAACTAAAAAACCCGTATCCTTCATGGAAAACGGGCCAGGTTTTATATTTGCAACCCCGCTTTCATATCTGATTTACAGATGTAGACCGGAGGCTTTGCGTCCCATCCTTTCGAATGGTTTGCCCTTTACTTTATAATATTTTCTTGTAGTTATCCCTGATTTTTGTTTTAAACCACGGAAACTCCATGTTTAATATCGGACATTGGAAGGGGATTCTTGAATATTAAGGCATTATTTTTTATTTATCCAGCAATCGATCATATGCTTCGCTGCCACAGGTGGTTGTTGACTGCCTGTAAACTATGATATATAACTACTCGAAAAATAAAAGGTACAAAATTTAGTCGTGTTTTTAAAGGGTGTTAGCCGCATCTCCCTAAACAAGTAACAGGTGAAAAGAGTCAAAACCCTCTCTCTCCCGAAAGAAATATGAAACTTACTATCTTTAAAAGATTGATGGCAGGCTTTTTTCTGATCCTCCTGGTGGTGGTGGCGCTTTCCACCTATTCTGTCCTGAAATTCAGTGAGCTGAACCAGGCCATACGTTCTATCAGCGAGGTTGACAGCGAGACATTAAGGTATGCTGACCGCCTTAGAGATGGCATCTATACCTTAAGGAAATTTGAAAGAAAGTATGTTATCTCCGAAGATAAGGATTTTCTAGACCAGTTTAATGAGACCGGAAAATCCTTTCTGCGCGATCTTGATCAGTTAAAGGGACTCCTTAGCGCGGCAGGGAATTACGAGAGGGCTGCATTATTAAGAGATGCCTGTAAAAAGTATTCAATGAAGGTAGAAGAAGAGGCAGAACATGTAATAAATAAGACCGGCTATGATAAAAGGGGGTTTGAAGAGCAGAAACAGGCGCTGGTTGACGAGGTCATCGGGCATCTGGATGTGCTTAGAGAGGCAACTGAAAAGGCGATCAACAACAGGATCAGGATGTCGGGGGAGGTTGGCCAGGAGGCGCTCAGGGTTATCATGATTATGTCGGTGTCATCGTTAGTCATGGCTGTACTGATAGCCTTTTTTATCTCCCGGACAATTCACCGGCCTGTCCGCCTACTTATAAAGGGGATCAAGGAGATCGCACGGGGAAGATTTGAAAAGCACATTGAGATATCATCTCCGCCTGAGATAAACGAGCTAGCAGGGGCCTTTAATAATATGTGTGACAGATTAAAGGAGGTAGATGAACTCAAGGCAGATTTTATTGCTGGTGTGTCTCATGAGTTCCGGACGCCCCTTGCTGTAATCAGGGAGGCCATAGGCCTTTATGTAGAGTCGCTTGAAAAGAGGCCCGCAGAAAAGCAACAAAAGCTCCTTACCATAATTGAGGAGGAGTGCGAAAGGCTTATTACATCGGTCAACAGGGTGCTTAACCTGTCCAGGATGGATGCCGGGATAGCAGAATATCATATGGAGAAATACAGTATTACACACCTGGTGGCGATAGCCCTTTCAAAGGTACAGCCGATTGCCCAGAGAAAAAATATAACTCTGGAGTATAACCCCGGGCATATTGTATCTAACGCATTTATTGACCCTGAAAAGATGGGTCTGGTGCTTGACAACCTTCTTGGCAATGCGCTTAAATTCACCCCTGAAAAAGGGAGGGTCTCTGTAAGGGTCATTGAAAGGGATGCGGTGTTGAGCGATGCAGGCGGGAAAGAAAAAAAACGTATTATTGAGGTCTCTATTTCCGATACAGGCCCTGGCATACCGGAGAAACATATACATGAGATATTTGACAAATACAGAAAATTACATGAAAAGGGTACAGGTCTTGGTCTTTATATTTCAAGACAGATCATTAATGCCCATGGAGGAGAAATATGGGTAGAAAGCAATGGAAAAACAGGAAGCACCTTCTTTTTTACTGTGCCTCTCTCCTTGTGATACTGATGATGGCCCAGGGCTGTGCTATTAGTAAAAAACTGTCAGGCGTTATCCCTGAAAAACTGGCAAAGGAAAAGATACATGTTGAGGCCGATCCTATGGAACCAGCCCGCAGCATGATGAAAAATGGGGATTATAGCGGTGCGCTAAAGGAGTACAATGAAATTTTTAAGCGGTATCCCAAAAAATCACCCGGAGACAAAGCGCTGTTTGAGATGGGCATCCTATTTGCATATCCTGATAACCCTAAAAAAGACAGTTCAAGGGCGCTTGGATATTTTAAATGGATTGTAAAGGACTTTCCGGATAGCCCGCTAGTAAGAGAATCCCTTGCCTGGATTGATACCCTGAACAGGATTATAGATAATGAGGCAAGGATAAAAAATCTTCTGGAAAAGAACAGCGCATATCAGGAACAGATTAATAGCCTTGATAAAAAGAACAGGATATATGAAGAACAGATCAGGGCATTAAAGGAAATAGATATAGGGATTGAAGAAAAAAAGAGGCAGGAATCGCCGGAATAAAAAAAGGTAAAAAGCTATGTCTGATGACAGGATACTTATAGTTGATGACGATAAAAACATGCTGGAGGTCTTAAGCTTAAGGCTTGAGACAGAGGGTTACAATGTAACTGCATCAACCGGTGCAGGGGAGGCATTTAATCATGTAAAGGATAAGCTATTTGATCTTGCCCTTGTGGATCTCAGGCTTGGCGATGATGAAAGCGGTATTGAGCTTATGAAGAGGTTCCATCAGGTGAGCCCGGAGATGCCAGTCATAATCCTTACTGCCCACGGAACCATTGATACCGCTGTGGAGGCCATGAAGCTTGGCGCTTACAGCTTTCTTACAAAACCCTTCAACAGGCGGGAGCTGCTTCTTCAGATAAAAAACGGCCTTGAAAAGAGCAGCCTGTCAAGGGAGGTTCGCAGGCTCAAGGATCTGGTTGAAGAACGATACGGCATCGAAAATATCATCGGTAAAAGCAAAAGGATGCATGAGGTCATGGAGCAGGTTGCAAGGGCCGCTGAAACAGATTCCAATGTTTGCATCTGCGGGGAGAGCGGCACAGGAAAAGAGCTTATCGCTAAATCCCTTCATCTCTTGAGCGCCAGAAAAGATAATGCATTTGTGGCGGTCAACTGTGCGGCCATACCTGAAGGGCTTCTTGAAGGTGAGATGTTCGGCCATGAAAAGGGGGCCTTTACAGGCGCAATCAGGGCAAGAAAGGGCTATTTTGCACAAGCAGACAGGGGCACGCTTTTTCTCGATGAGGTCTCCGAGATGCCCGAATCCATGCAGGTCAAGCTCCTCCGTGTTCTCCAGGAGAGGCGTTTCTTTCCATTAGGTAAAGAGGCTCCCATATCGGTTGATACGAGGATAATAACCGCCACAAACAAAAATCTGGAGGAGGAGGTTAAAAACAACAGGTTCCGTAAAGACCTTTTTTACCGCATCTATGTCATCCCGGTTAATCTGCCTCCACTGAGAGAGCGGAGGGAGGATATCCCTCTCCTGGTTGATCATTTTCTTGATGTATTCAGTAAAAAGATGAAAAAGGATAAAAAGAGATTATCATCCTCGGCAATGCTGAAGCTTATGGCATATCCCTGGCCAGGCAATGTGCGTGAGCTTGAAAATGTTATTGAGTATGCTGTTGCCATGTGCGTAAAGGATGTAATAGAAGAGGACCTTATCCTGCAGACCAGCACGTCAGAAACAGTAGAATCCGGCGAGCTTAGGCCTTTCAGAGAGGCAAAGGAACAGTTTGAAAAAAATTATATCGCTGGCATACTCTCCCTGGCCGAGGGAAATGTAAGCAGGGCGGCAAAGATGGCTGGTAAGTACCGGGGTGATATCTATGCCCTTTTAAAAAAACATGCAGTTGACCCGGCTGTGTTCAAGAAAGAGGATTAAGGACCATGCCCGTCTGTAAATGCTCACTGGATGCGCATATAGCTGCCTGCTTTTCATTACACCTTCATGTATGAAATAACATTCACAGGACACTAATAAATTTATCAACAGCTTATGAGATCCCTCCGGTTGAAATAACAATCCTGATGAGGTCATATACTCCTGTTTTTATCTGACCAGAATAACATGTTGAATTAAATGGCAAATATCTGTATCTATATTCTGCTAGCAAATTAACAGCGTGAAGAGACTCTCTTTATAAAAGAGATATCCCTGGCCTGAGCAGATACAGGGAACCCGTGGCACCCCCTTTGCATTTATTCAAGACCAGATTGTTTTCCTATGCTGACTGACATAATCAGGTGGCGCTACCAATTAGAGAGAGGAGGTAAAAAGAATTAAAGAACAACCCTGGTAGAGTTGATAGCCGGCGCATGGAAGATAGTTAACCACAAGAGCAAAAGTTAAAGAAATAAGAATTGTTTTTTCCCCCAACCCTCCCATTTTTTAGCATCAGCGGGTTGAATGCCTGGCATTCACCCCGCAGCTTTTTTATGTAACAGCAACACCCTTTTTTAACAATGGCTTGCTTCGATTAAATTAGTCGTCTGCATATTATTACTTTAATCCCCTTCTTTGTTATCCCAGTAATCAGCCTTGCTATATTGTATTGTTTATTTCAAAATATTTATTGATAAACAATAAAATATTATTGACAATCAATCTGCAATCTAATAAATTGCCCGCATTGACTTACCGAAAATCGTTTTTTTTAGCATCGCATTCAAAATTTAAAAGGTTTTCAAATTTCCCTGTGAAAGGAGTTTGTTATGGCTGGGTTTCTGACATTTCTTCTGGGTCTGGTTTATGCCATCATATTAATATGGATCATCAGGCGTTATTCTATAAAGCACATACCTGGTGGTTCATACATCAAAGGGGAAAAAAGAACCTACAGACTAGCAAATGTTTTGAGGATCATTATAAGCGTAGTTCTTGTATCATCTGTATTTACTGCCATTATTTGGCCATTCGCATTTTATGTTTATCCTGCTATACGACATTTATTCGACCCTTCATTTTTAACCGATAAAATAATGAGTTTTGATATCAATACCTTTTTTAGACTTGATCTCAAAATGCAATCAGCTTTAAAAATTACTGGCCTCGAAGACCAGACACTCCGGGGTAAAGTGAGTATGGGTATTATCCCTCAAAAAATAATTTTCTGGCATATATATCAATTGCTTGACTGGTTAAAGAACCTAATTCTCTGTTATATACTTCTTGAATTCCACAATATTTTTACCTCTATTTGCAATGGTGATGCATTTACAGGCGTGATTACCGGCAGTTTAAAAAAAATGGGTATTATAATAATAATCTGGAACAGCCTTTCTCCCTTTGTACAGTATTATGGTTATGGGGCTGTATTGAAAAATATTACTGTTAGTACCGAGGCATTAAAAATTACACCCTATTTTTATGTGGGCATTGAATATCTATTCCTTGGTGTTGCCCTGTTGGTGCTGGCGGGAATTATAAATGAAGCTGTAAAAATGCATGAAGAGCAGAGGCTTACAATATGATTGTTTTCGCAGAGGATTTATTCCTGACCGGCATTTGGGTAGAGACAAGGCATGCCTTGTCTACGAGGAAAGAGATAATCCTCCAATAAAAATTCGGTATGTCAACTGTCTGTCAGCGTAAATTTTGAAAAGTAATGCCTTGGATAAAAGGAGACCTTTATGGAACAATTTAGAATTTTATTATTTGCAGTTATCTTAATTTTTGGGCTGATAGCTTATGGATTCTCAATGTTATGGTTTGTCAGACGTTACTACATACCCAGATACAGGCCTATTGTTTCAGGTGCCGACAATAAAAGGACAACCTATCGCCTGGCAAATACAGTAAGACGCATTCTTGATTTTTTTCACGATATTTATCTTATGTGGATAATTATTTTAATACCATTGTTCTTTGCAACAACTATGGCTCATTTATTAGACCCCTCTTTTTTTGGTTTAGATATTTTTTTTGATTCCCGATTTAAACTTGATTTATCAGCTTTGCCCTCTATGGATATATCTGGGTTAAAGGAACAGATGATAAATGGAGCCGCAGCAATAAATATCATTCCGCAAAATCTTTTTACCTGGCAACTATGGCTGTTAGCCTTATTGGGTAATTCCATTATCTGGTGCTATGTATTGCTACAGCTTCGTAATATTTTTGTTTTTATCAGTAATGGTGATGCCTTTAACTCATTAAATGTGAAAGGATTTAAGAAGATAGCCATTGCAGTTATCACCTGGAATGTGGTTTATCCCCCCTTAAAATATTTTGGTCTGGACATTGTGCTAAAAAGTGTATCTATCAATAGTTCACCGGCGATAAAATTCACGCCCCCTATTAATTTCGATCTGGTAGCGATATTTATAGGCATTGCCCTTCTGGTGCTGGCGGGTGTTATTAATGAGGCCGTTAAAATACATGAAGAGCAGAGGCTGACGATATAATGGCAAAGACAATAAGGGTAAATCTGGATCTGCTGCTGGTTAAACGCAGGATGTCACTTTCCGAGCTGGCAGAGAGGGTGGGCATAACACTCTCGAACCTCTCCATACTCAAGTGCGGCAAGGCAAAGGCCATTCGCTTTTCCACCCTTATTGCCCTGTGTGAGGCGCTTGACTGCACACCGGGAGATATTATGGAAATAGAGGAGGAGAAGCGCTGATATGCCCGGCGCACTTTTATCACCCTATTCCTTCAATAAGGTAAAAGCTGATTAAGCCATCAGGTCTGCATCACCAGAAGAGGAGAAGAGCAGGGTTGTGGGAAGACCTGTGAGCATCTCTCCATACCTGGCCTGAAACAATTCAGCATCCTTCTCTTCAGGTATGTTGAACCCCAGGAATACGACAGTTGCATCCCTTGAATAACTATGCAGTTGCTCTGCAAAGGGGGCATCAGAGACAATCACCTGCACATCCGCATCTATCCTGGCATCGTGTATCATCTCTTTGAGCGCCTGTTCTGCGGGCTCCCTCCCCTCATCATGCTGTATTACACGGAGCAGCCTTATCCTTGCATCTGACCATTCAGAGTTAAGAAGCAGCAGGTGGGCAGTCAGCACCATCAATGAGCCGTTTTCCTTTCCCCTCCACCAGATATCTATCCTCCTTGGCATTATCCTTTCCGGGAGTCCGTTGTCTTTTAGAAGTACCAGGCTCATCCCCAGTGAACGCACAGAGACCATATGCCTTACAAACGGGATGGCCCGCTCTTTATCAGAAGCCCATCCCATAAAAACAACATTGGGTTGAAGCGGCCCGATTGAATGACCCTGTATAATGGCAGAAAGCCCCTCATCAAGGTCATTTGACACAACAACCGTTGAAAGCGCCTTAAAATCATTTTCCATGATAAAGCGGTCAAGCTGCTCCTTTGCAGCGCTTCTGTGATCAGTAAGCTCAAGCAGGCTTCCTGTAAGCACCCTTACAAGGGTCACAAGCCCCCTTTCTGTGCCTATCCAGAGGGCATAGAGGCTCATGGTAAGGCGTGTCTCAGGGTTGCCTGTAAGCAGAAGTATTGACGGCCTCCAGTTCTTTGGGGTTGAGGCCAGTTTTGAAAGCGTCAGGAGGTTGCTCCTGAACCTCGAATAGATGAAGCCCCACCGGGCATCTCCGAAACTTACCCTTAGCACCCTTCTCCTTAAAAAGAAGTAGAAGAGTATGATAAGGGCCGCTGCAATGGCTGCTGCCCAGGGGTCTATCAGAAATGCGGTTACAGTGCATACTGCCCCGCCTGTGATGGCAGGGAGCCAGTGGTAGTATTTGAATCTTGGCCTGAAGGAGGGATTGCCGGCAAAGGATTCCACAATTGCCGCAATATTTATCATTCCGTATGTGTACAGAAAAAACATGGTAACAATGGAGGCGATAACATTAAATGCGTTTCCCTCTGAATTGCCTCCGGCCCAGTAAATGATAATAAGGGATATAGCAAGAGTAAAAACCAGGGGGCGATGTGGCTCATCGCCTTTTTTGGAACCCTTGCGAAAAATACCTGTAAGAGGGACAACATTGTCCCTTGCCACTGCCTGAAGAATCCTTGGCGCGCCGAGGAATGAGCCCAGTCCGCTTGAAAGAGTTGCGGCAAATACTCCTGCTGTAACCAGGAACCCGAAACTGAAAAGGGCTTGATCGCCCATGGTTTCAAAGGATGAATTAACCAATTGCGACCGTGTCTGTGCGCCCCCGATAATCAGGATCTGAAGCCCGTATATTAAAAATCCGGTAAATACAGCAGCTAAGGTGCCTGCCGGGATGGATCTGCCAGGATTTTTAAGGTCTCCTGACATGTTGACACCTGCCATTATGCCGGTAACAGCCGGAAAGTACAGCGCAAAAATTACCCAGAAGGAGAGATCGCCGGAAGTATAATTTGATCGCATGTTTGCTGAAAATATGCTGTAGTTGAAATTTAACAGTGACCCGCCCATAAAGGCAATTATCGAAATCCCGAGTATTGCCATAATCATATATTGTGTCTTTATTGCTATCTTTGCGCCGGTCAATGAGACGAGGAATAATGCTGCTGTGGTAAACATTGCTATGCCTAGGAAATAGGGAGCAGCTCCGGGGAATACGCGGACAAGGGCTTCTGTAAAACCGAGGATATAAAAGGGCACAGATATTGCCTGTGCAAGAAAAAGGGCAAGGCCGATTGCCCCGCCGAACTCAGGTCCGAGAGCGCGGGAGATAAGAAAATATGCCCCTCCTCCGGAAACAGGGGTGTTTGTGGATACCGCAGAAATGGAGAGGCTTGTGAGGGCCGTAATGGACTTAGCGATTAACAGAATAAAAAGTGCATGTATTATGCCTGCCTCGCCTATTACATAGCCGGCGCGCATAAACATTATTACGCCCAGGATGGTCAGAATGGATGGCGTAAATACTCCGCCGAATGTGCCGAGTTTATTCTGTGTTTTTTGGGTCATCTGTGTAGAACAGGCCTCAAGCCAGACTAAATAACTGTTAAAATAATAAACACCTGTTCCTGGGCACGAGCCATAGAACAGGCGCTGTAATTATCATCTAATCCCAGCCACTTCCGCTTTTGTATTTCTTGATAACTCCTATTGCCATGATATCACGTATCTTACCGCCCTTGATCTTAAAAAGTTCGGACATGGGCATAGAGTTTGGCTCCCCCCTGAAATAGGCTGCTGGCTGTTTGGAACCATCCGGCATTGTGATTGTTTCAAAACCGGGATGGTTGAACATATAGACACCCCAGGTTACACCCTTTTCAACATCAACCACGGGTGTCCTCCTGGGTGTTATACTCTCTATAAGTGCAAAAACACCTGAATCTATTGCCTCTGAACATACCCCCTTTGCAAAGGCGATAGAGGTTTCACCAGTTGGCCCTGGGTGCTGTACAGGTTTTTCCTTAACATGTGCTGCAAGTTCCTGCGGCAGGTTTGGCCCTGCGGTCCACATACCGTTTTCAAGGCGGTAGCACTCATCATGCCATGGCACAAGCCGACTGTTACTGAGTTCAATGGAGTCAAAATAGAGATTTGATATCCTGATAAGCTCTTCACGTGATACACGGTCTTCAGACGGGAGGACCTGAGAATATGCTATCGGTGGAACAGCCATAGCCCCTTCGACACCACCCATCATTGAGTCCACAACTATGGCCTCTGTCTCTGTGATCTCCCTGTTTTCTATCCTGAGACGCATGGATAGAAGCAAGGGTGTTTCTTTGTCATTTGTTTTTACAAACCCTGCAAATGCTACCTGCCCAGCCTCAGTATCTGAAATATAGATCCTGTAGTCTGTCAGACCAGAGGCTGTTGTCCATAGACCCTTTGAAATACCGGATAAAGGCATTTCGTCGCCATTTTCCGTATACCGCGCAGTCTTTGAAAAGGGGGCCTTTGCAGGGTCATTAGCCACAAGGGCATCAAGGTATTTGTTTACAAACCCCTCAAGACAGGTCCTGTCGCATGTTGAGGCATCTAAAATCTCCTCTTTTGTCTGGTTCGTGCATCCGGTAATCCCGAAAATAATTAATCCTGTAATTATGTATAATCTAAATAGACGCATAACTCTCCTCCCGCTGATTTAGCGCAATATCAGTAAATAAGAAATTATAACGGTTTTGATATAGACAGAAAACCTGTTTGCATGTTGCGAAGTATAGAAACAATAATACAGGGTGTCAATGTTTACATGATTTACCGATATTACACAGGGTTAGCATGTTTTCATGACCTTATTGCGGCAGAGACTCTGTTTTCCTGTGTGACCGGCCTTGACTCAACAGCCCAAAAAATCTATACTTTCGCATAACTGCATGCAAAAACCTTAAGGAAGTATGATGCAAAGATTACTATACAGTTTTTTATCCTTTCTTATTTTTAGTTTTTCTGCAAAT
>JAAZBV010000105.1 GCA_012513605.1 Desulfatiglans sp.
CAGGACACAGGCCTTTCACGCCTGCGACAGGGGTTCGAATCCCCTTGGGGACGCCAACTTAAATAACAGGGAGTTAATCCTAAGATGGGTTGACTCCCTTTTTATTTCCGGTCCAGTACACCCCGTTTATGTGAAAAACAATTATTGTCTGTGAAATATAGTTAATTTTATAACTTTTCATGAAAAACAAGTATGCAAAAAAGGCAGGTAATAATCAAAAAGAGCTTACGCCGTTTCAGAGTAAGCCCTTGAATTTTTTATTGGTAGCGGGGGACGGATTCGAACCATCGACCTTCGGGTTATGAGCCCGACGAGCTGCCTGACTGCTCCACCCCGCGTCATGTAAGCGGGTGTTTATAGCACTACTGACCCAGCTAGTCAATGATATTATTTTGTCCGCTTCCAAAAACTGTTGTTTTTTGATGCTAGCTGTCAGCCATCAGCGTTCAGCTTTCAGCAAAAGGCATATAAAACAAAGAGTTAGCTGACAGGTGATAGCCAAAAGCTTCACTGAAATAACCTTTTCTGGATGGATACTATTTAACGCCCTTTTTACCCCGGGATCTGGATGGTAAAGGTGGTGCCCCTCCTCGGGGCGCTTACTGCCCATATATCACCATTATGTGCCTGCACTATCTTATATGAAATGGCCAGGCCAAGGCCTGTCCCCTTTTCTCTAGTTGTATAAAAAGGTTCAAAGATATGTTTCATCTCTTCACTGGTCATGCCCTTTCCATCATCACCTATGGATATCTCAACCCCTCCCTCAATTTTTACTGTCTTTACCCTGATAACACCCCCTTCAGGCATAGCCTCTATACCGTTTGATATGATATTTATAAACACCTGCTTCAGTTTGTCCGGGTCACAGTTGATCTCACATAACCCATCCGCCTGATATCGCTCAAAATAATATTTTTCATTACTGTATACCCCTGCAATGATATTCAAGACATCCTCAACAACAGAGTTTATTTCAGCCGGTCTCATAACCAGCTTGTATTCCTTTGTAAAATCGCCAAGATTTGCTACAAGCCTTTCCAGCCTTGCAACCTCATCAAGCACCATGTCTATTTTATTGATATCCTTTTTATTTTCAAGAACCGACCTTATCTGGCTGGTAAAGCCCCCTATAATCATGAGGGGATTTTTGATCTCATGCGCAACACGCCCCACTGCCTGCCCCACAGAGGCAAGCCGTTCGGCCTGCAGCATCTTCCTTTCCATCTGCTGCTGATGGGTTATATCACGTATTATAGCGGTAAAGGTCCTTTTGCCGCCCATATTCAGGACTGAAAAACTTAGATCAGCAGGAAAAAACTCACCGTTTTTCCTCATTGCGTTAAGGGAGATATTTCTACCTGTTATACCCGGTTCCTGGTTTTCCATGAGATGATCCAGGTAGATTTGATAGTGTTCTGAGTTCTGGGGGATAATGGTATCAAGGCTCTTCCCTGTAACCTCGCTCCCTGCATAACCGAATATCTTCTGGGCTGCATTATTAAAGAGTATTATGCGCTGGTTTTCATCTATGCTTATAATGGCATCTGTTGCTGTATCCAGGATGGCCTTAAACCTCTTTTCAGAACGCTGAAGTTTGAGTATAAGATGGCGGAATTCGGTAACATCCCTTGTGATCTCAAGATAATACCTTCTGCTCTCATCCTCTGCCATGAGCGGGTACATGATAACAATATATTCACGTGATTCCCCATTTTCATCTTTATAGGTAACTGTTATCTCAACCGGTTCCCCGGTTGCGGCCTTTTCTACCGGGCACCTCTCCTCTCCTGCCAGACAGGGCCGCCATGCCCTTTTGATCTCATAACATCTCCTGCCCGCTACATCCTTTTTTTCAAGCCCTGCCTTTGTAAGAAATGCCCTGTTCGCATCAACAATATAAAAATCCTGGTCAATTACGATTATCTCTTCGCTTATGCCGTCATAAAGTGATGAGAGAAACATATTGGTTTTTTTAAGGGCCTTTATCTCACGGTTAAGCTTTTCAAGACGGGAATCCCGGCTCTCTTCCTTAGGGATTCGTGATTTTTTCACGACCATAGCACCCCTCTTTTTTAAAAGGCAGGATCATTAAATCATAAATAATCAACCGACACAGGCCATTTCCTACGGCCAGAAAGAGATCAGGTTACGGCCTGGGATGGTATTTTTCGTGTATTCTCTTAAGCCTTTCCCTGCTCACATGGGTATAAATCTGTGTTGTCGAAATATCAGAGTGCCCGAGCATTATCTGTACAGATCTCAGGTCTGCACCCCCTTCAAGCAGATGTGTTGCAAATGAGTGTCTCAGGCTGTGGGGAGTGATCCTTTTTGTAATGCCCGCCATTATGCCATACTTTTTTATTATTTTCCAGAAACCCTGCCTGGACATTGAAGAGCCCTTAGCGTTGAGGAATAGAAAGGGGTTGTTTTTCTCCCTGATGAGCTCCCTGCGCCCATAAGAAAGGTAAAGCCTGAGTGCATCCCTTGCCTTATCACCCATAGGGACAATCCTCTCCTTAACTCCCTTGCCAATGGTCCTGATATACCCCGGTTCAAGATTGAGATTAACAAGATGAAGACCGACAAGCTCTGATACCCTTAAACCTGTTGCGTATAGCAGCTCAAGCATTGCGCTGTCCCTCTGGCCAAGGTCTGTTTTTGTGTCAGGGGCTGCCAGCAGGCTATCCACCTCTTCATGGCTTAGAGTGCCCGGAAGCCTGCCAGGGAGTTTTATCGGGTCAAGGAGCCTTGCCGGGTTTTCAGTAAGTTTACCCTCTGTAATAAGAAACCTGTAGAACATCTTAATCGCAGAGAGGTTTCTTGCTATTGTGCGGGCGGAATAGCCATTGTTCTTTTTTAACGCCCCTGTGTATTCGGCAATATCCTCCCTCTTTACCATGAGGGGATTCTTTTTTATCATGGAAAGATAACCGAAATACTTGATCAGGTCACCGCTGTATGAAGAGACTGTATTTTCTGAGAGCCCCCGCTCTACCCTCAGATGGCTCAGGAACTGGTCAAGGAGCTCATTACTATCCGCATCATTAATCTTCATAAATATGATTACCCTTAAAAATCATAATACCTGCTGTTTCTGGTTAAGATCCTCGGCCCACTCTTTTCTATAACAACCATCTCTTCAAGACGCACACCACCTGTGCCGGGGAGGTAAATACCCGGTTCAACAGTAACCACCATGCCCTCGACAAGTTTAACAGGGTTTCTGGGGCTTAATCTCGGCGCCTCATGGGTGGCAAGACCAACCCCGTGCCCCAGGGAGTGGCCGAAAAAACTGCCATAACCGGCCTTGCCAATAATATCCCTTGCTATGGAATCGGGTTTAGAACTTATCTCTCCAGGCTTCACAAATTCGAGCGCTGCAAGCTGGGCCTCCCTGACTATTTTATATATCTCTTTGATCTTTCTTTCAGGGGGGCCAATAAATACTGTCCGAGTCATATCACAGCAGTACCCATTCACCCTGAGCCCCACATCAAAGGTGATGTGATCCCTCTTTTTTATCCTTCTATCTGTAGGCACCGCATGGGGAAGGGCCGCATTCGGGCCTGAAGCCACGATTGATTCAAAGGCCATACCATCTGCCCCTGCCTCAATGGAGAGCTCTTCAATCCTTCGGGCGATCTCCTTTTCAGTCTGCCCCGGTTTAACAGAGTCAATAACCCTGTCAAGCACCCCTGACATCATTTTAGAAGCCCTTTCCATTAGGGCTATCTCATGTGCATCCTTGATCTCCCTCATTTTTTCTATCATGCCGGAGATATTTTTCATCTTTACAGGGTTTTTCATTCTTTTAATTCTGGCTGAAAGGTCGCTGTAAAGGCTGAAGGTTACATGATCCCCTTCAAACCCGAGGCTCTTACCCCCGGCCTTTTCCACCTGTTTTACAAATTCATCCTGAAAGACCCCCTTCTGGGTAATTACCCTGAAGTCAGTAGCCTCCTTTTCCGCCACCAACGTGTACCTTGAATCGGTAATAAGCTGTGCCTTTTTTTGAGTAATAAGGAGTGAGCCGGATGATTCATTCAACTGTGTATCATGTGCCATGAACCCGGAAAGATATCGCCTGTTTTCAGGCTGAACAATCCATAGCATATCAATATTTTTATCCTCAATGCCTTTTGTAAGGCCTTTAAGCCTTTTTTTAAAGGGCGAATCCTTCATCATGTCCCTCCGGTAGTAAGTATTAAAACTAAGTAATGAACAGCAGGAAATATGTCAAGCTTTGTTGACATATAGCATATCCCTTGCTAAACATAGCGGGTTGATTAGTTAATAAACCTGATCACTACCCCGGTCTTTTACGCAGGTAAAGAGCTGCTCTTCTGTAATGGGGAGATATGCCGGTTAAAAATCAGGGATCCGATAATCTCATAGATAGAAAGTATTTTTAACCCATGTCTGAGGGCAAAATAATAGAATATATTGATCAGGGAGGGTTTGTCTGCGCCCTCTGCATCCAGGATAAGGGGCAGAGACTCCATCTCCTTACCCTTTCAAACAGGCTTGTAAACCTCTCTGAAAAACGGGCAACCCATATATCTGTTTCACGACTTCCAACAGAGAGGCCAAGAGAAGAGCTTATCCACCGTTTGAAGGAAATAGATACAAAGAGGGAATCACTCAAGGCGGAAATCAACATAAAAGAACTCTGGGAGCTTATAAAAGACGAAAACGAAAGCTTTGATTACAAATACCTTGCCCAGCTTTGTTTTGGCGAAGAGGTTACTGACGATCATGTTGCGGCCCTTGTCAGGGCGTTATTTGAAGACCAGCTCTTTTTCAAGATGAAAGATGGCCAGTTTCTCCCTAATCATGAGGAAAAGATAGCATTAACCATCCTCCAAAAGGAGGAAGAGAGACAAAAGGAAAAAAAACTCATTTCAGGGAGTGACTGGCTTAAAAGATCATTAAGGGATGGCGCCCTGATAACGAATGACTCGGA
This sequence comes from Desulfatiglans sp., assembly GCA_012513605.1. Lineage (NCBI taxonomy): Bacteria > Pseudomonadati > Thermodesulfobacteriota > Desulfobacteria > Desulfatiglandales > Desulfatiglandaceae > Desulfatiglans > Desulfatiglans sp. The sequence continues at coordinate 4,967 of JAAZBV010000105.1, forward strand.
AAGATACATAGTCGATAATCTTATAGACCTTGCCCTTAACCAGAGGGAGGCAAAGGAATATAAATTTGTAAAGGATCTGCTCGAAAGGGCAGGGTTTACCGATACGGACGAGGCAAGAAATATCCTTATAAAGATGGGGATATGGGAAAGGGATGAGCATGTTGACCTGATCCGGTACAATATACCACAGGCATTCAGCAATGAGCAGATTGACCAGGCCGTTTTACTGAATAAAAAAACAGTCTCATATAACGGTTATGAAGACCTGCGCCATCTTGATATCTTTACGGTTGACGGGGCTAATACCCTTGACTTTGATGATGCCCTGAGCATTGAGAGGGATGGGGATCACATGCAGGTCGGGATACATATAACCGATGTCTCATCAGTCATAGATGCCGGGAATACCCTTGATAAGGAGGCCCTTTTCAGGGCATCATCGCTATATTTACCCGGAAGAGAGATACCCATGTTTCCGCCTCAGCTTTCACACGACAGGCTGAGCCTTGTAAAAGATTGTGAAAGGCAGGCACTCTCTTTAATTGTGAATTTTGACATGAACGGAGAGATATTTGACTACAGGTTCGTCCCGACCATTATTTGTATCAAAAGGCATCTCACCTATGACAATGTGAATAATATCTATGAAACAGAAAAGGATACCATCTTCCACTGGCTTTACAGTCTTGCCCTTAAAAGGCAGAGATACAGGGTCGAACAGGGCGGGGCACTTATACTTTCGTTGCCTGAATTGAGTATCACGGTAGAAAAGGATGATACCATAAAAATGGGGCTTGTTAGCCAGGAGACACCATCGCGCATGATGATAGCCGAGATGATGATCCTTTACAACTGGCTTGCAGCCAGGTTCTGCCGCGATAACCGTCTCCCCACAATATACAGGGCACAGAAGGAGCCCTCTGAAAAACTGGGGCTTGAAGACGGGAACTATACCTATTACGTATTCAGGCAGAGGAGAAAACTTCAACCCCTTAATATTGATGTGGAGCCTCAACCCCACTCAGGAATTGGCCTTGACAGCTACATCAATGTGACGTCACCCATAAGAAGATATTTTGACCTTGTAAGCCAGCGTCAGATGCTGAACTTCATGTTCAGGGGGACACCCTTTTATAACAGGGAAGAGCTGGATAAAGTCATCACACAGGTGACAGCGGTACTCAAAGACCTCAACACTGTGAAGCGAAACAGGTACAACTACTTGATCATAAGATACCTTGAGACCCGGAAAGGAAAGCCTCTCCCAGCCATAGTCCTGGATCTGCTAAAGGGGAGATACAGGGTTATCCTGACCGATTTTTACATAACCGCGGAGATAAAGCGTGAAAAGGAGAGCAGCCTAAAAGCAGGAGAAGAGATATTTGTAAGGGTGACAAAGGCAGATCCATGGAATAATATACTTGACCTGGAGCATGTTAAAAGCTGAAATGGTTTTGCACTTGCTATCTTGCAATATCAATAAATACCCTCGATATGACAAGGGCTCCCTTTCTTACGATAACCTCATTCCTCTTGGCGCTGCATATCTCACCTGTTATGCCTGACCCGCCTTTACCTATCTTCTTACCGTTTATAACAATATAAACCGGGTTATTATCAGTAAGGTTAGTTGCAACCGCCTCAAAAAACAGGGTGTCCTGCACAGACAAAGAAATTGATTCATCAGGCCGGAGTAGGGCGTGCCTGTTACTGTTTATCCTTAAAACAAGGTATTCCATTTGAGGCTGTATAAGCCTGATATCAAGGTGGCCTATCTCCTTTTCATCCCTTGTCACGACTATCTGGTAAATGTTACCCTTGCTGCCTGTTGCATATCTCTCAAGAAGGCCTTTCCCGGTGTCAATATCATATCCCCTGTCTTCACCTGTATTATTTAACCTGTCACCCACAAAGCCCTTGAAATTGACCACGCAGTCAGTTAATGACCTCGGGTATACCTCCAGTATCTTCAGCACCTCACCCCTGACAACATCATATTGCCCCCCTTCCGACACCAAAACTCTCTTTCCTGCGACAGAAAGAGAAAAAGACTCAACCTTTTCAGGAGGCAATACAGCCTGTTTTTCCTTTGAAGCAGGTACTTTATCTTTGCTAGCCTTTATGGGTATTTCACCAAACTTTTCATTATCCTTCCTGACAATCATGGATGTCTCTTTTGTGATTGTTATATCCTTTCTGTAATCGTTGAGATCCCCGAACCCCAGGATGTCAAGGCTCAAACCCCTCTCATAGTTGGATTCAATATGTGAGACATTTATTGTGTCGCCCCTTGCAATATTCAGCTTTTCACCCTTTTTTATAACAATGGGGATTTCATTGTTTATTGACACAACCACATATTTAAGTGACGGGGCATCAAGTGAAAAACCGGGTGACTGGGGGACAATCCCGAACTCCTCCATAAATGCGTTTATGACAAGATTATGAAACTGTACCTTAAGGTCAATGGTAGGGAGAAACTTGGATGTCTCAACACCAAACGAAGGGATATTATGTGCTGTCAGGGCATAGTATGTGGCCGATTTTCTCTGCTCCTTGTGTCGGCTGTCATTAGCGTCTGTGCGGGTATTCATGAAATGAAACCTGTAGAGCTCGTTTTCTATGTGCGGGTTTACTTTGCTAATAACCTTTTCCGCTATTTCACCAAGGGGTATAACCCTTTCTGTGCCCGGCACTGTGTATTTATCACAGTCGGCAATAATCGACTGCCCGAAGCGGTCAGGGTTACGCCATTTGCTGATATATGTGGGGTGATAGTAGCCTGAGCCGTCATGGAGGTTCAGGAGATAATCACTCTCGCTTATTAATTTTTTAAGTATGGTGACTATCCTGTCCTCCATGCTAAGGTCCTTGTCTTCGTGAGTGAACTTTCTGTTCATGTCACCGTTCGGGCCCCTGTCATTCATGATTATTGAATAAAAATTGGCCCTTGGTACAACTATCAGGTTGCCCTTTTTAAGGCTCATGTCTGCATAGGAGTCGGCAGATAAAAAACCGCCAGGTTCATTCCCCTGTATGCCGCCTATGAGCATAAGGGTTTTTCCTGGCTCCTTTCCGTATATTCTGTAGATGTTCAGCTCGTAGGGGGAGTTTTGAAAATGGACAGAATGCTCTCTCTGGGCATAAATGTTCGATGAGCATATAATGAAAAGAGATAATAGGGTTGATAGAAAAATTTTAATCATTTGCAGGCACATCAATGACTGGTATCTCCTTTTCAAGGATATTCCTGCCTGACCTGTCATACACAAGTATCCTTATAAAAGAGGGCAGTTCGAAATCAGCAAGCATCTTATATTGCCGATGGTATGTTTTGAATCTCTGTATCAAGAATTCCTGTCCGGTTTTGTAATCTGAGGGTATGCCGTTCTTTAGCCTTTCCGGATATTTATTCCATTCAGGGGGGTACTCACCGTTTTTATCAATTGCATAGATATGTATATACCCCTCTGCCTGACCCTGCGCAGCTAAATTATTTGCCAGTTTAAATTCTACTGTCAACCCCTGTTGATCCATTCTGAATTTTATATCCTGTATATCTGCAGAAGTGGTCTGTATCTTCTTTTCAGGGCTGGCACCACCCTTTACATCCTTATTATCCTGGGCGACAGAGGCTGCCTCCTGTTTTGTATCTATCTCCTTTGCCTGCCCTGTTTTAATACTGCCATCAGCCTCTTTGGGAAGATTTTTTATATAATCCTCCAGACCCTCTGTATAAAGTTGATTTTGATCCAGAGTTCTCTTCTTTTCACTGAGCTCCGATTCAAGCCTTTTTATAACCGAAATCCTTTCCCTGTTTTCTCTAAATAAACCGAAATAGAGATAAATGATAATGATGGAGATTAAGATATATAGAAAGAGAAATACAAGCGTCCAAATTAGAAGCCTCCGGGATATCTTGAAAGAGTGTATTTTCCCGATGCTCCCGATCAGCATTATTGTATACCCCTTACAGTCGGGATGCCTTCCTTTTGACTGAGAAGCGGCTACCTGGTCGGCTGCCAATCCTCTTCCATTATCCTCCACTCTTTTCCCTCCCGTACGAGAAGAATTGTCTTTTTCCCATTATCCCTGTAATTGTCTGCCCTGTATTTCTGAACAAAGGTAACCTTTGCCTTTCCGCCTGATGCAAGGGACTGTATTTTAAGTTTGCTGATGTCAACTGTGATCTTATCATATCTTTTATTCAGTTTGTCCCGGTGTTTTTCCCACTCATCAATGTTCATGCCCCGGGATTTGAAACCCTTATCATAGCAGGCCATGTAGGCTGAGATATCCTTTTTCTCCCATGCTGTTTTCCATGATGTCAGAAATGCCTTGATATCCACTTCGCTGAAATCATCTTTCTTTTGTGGGGTTACAGATGCCACCTTTGGCCTTGCTTTCTGATCAAAGGTCTCCGCGATAATCTTCCAGTCTTTGCTGTTCTGGGTGAGGTAAAGTTTTTTATGGCCCACACTATCAAAGCCGGAGGTCCGGTATCTCTGCTCAAATGCTGCCACTATAACGCCATTATATGAAAAGAGGTTCATATCATTCACCTCTACATCTATCTTTTTATACTGTTTTGCCAGCTGTTTCTTGTAATCCCTCCATGCCTCCCAGCCCTTTGAACCGGACTTGAATTTCCTGCTGTAAAAAGACATGTATTTATCTATCTCTTTTCCTGCCCAGGCGCTCCGCCACGACTCAACAATATTCTCTATCTCCCTTTTCTGATCCATGATCTTTTCTTCCGGGATATACTCTATGGTTTCGCCTATTATCACCGGTGTATCATAAAGGGTTACTATATCTGCGAGTTCTTCAATATCTTTATTATTAAGGGCTACACACCCCTTTGTGTCATTAGGCTTGATCTCCTTGTTTGTGCCATGAAACCATATGCCATACCCCCCTTTACCTTCTCTCTCGTCTATTATGTTCGGGTAATTCAGGGGGAGAACCTTTGCCCCGTAAATGGGGCCATAGGATGCGCCTTCATGCTTCTGAGTAAAAAAATATATTCCTTCAGGGGTTTTTTTATCATCCTTTTTCTGCTTGGGGCCATTATTTTCACCGGTGGAGCAGTCATATACCCGATAAGGGTTATAGAGGTCATCCCTTTTGTAGATCATCACCTTGTGTTTTGATTTATCAACAAGCACGGCATAGTCTGCTCCGCTGTTCCATCCAAGAAGGCTGGCAGGGATATCTTTTTTCACATTGAGGGGTCGTGACACCTTGTCTGCAAAGGTATGATTTACTGTAAAAAAAGTAATTAATATGAAAAATAGGAGCCCTGTTTTTTTAAAAATCTCAGATTGAATTTTCATAGATGTAATCTGCATTATATTCATTTAAATCCAGGTTAATAAATTGATGCTAAATAACCAGATAGGGAAAGAAAAATCAACAAAAATTAACCCTATGGCACTATTCGTATAAATTGGTAAAAGCCCGGCACATTGCTGCGGAAAAGAAGACATCATTCAATGCTATCATCAGAGAAAAAATTACAGGGTTTCATTTTCTGACCAAACAAATGAATCTTACCCCCGGATGAACGGCTTGCTTTTTATCAGCAGAACAGCAAGACCATTATGGATGGGTTAAGCAAGTGGTTCAAATCCATGATCGAGGATAAAAAGGTGGAGCCAAACCCTGGTCTGGGTAAGGCCATCAACTACATGAAAAAGAATTGGAATGAACTGACACTTTTTCTGCGTGTAGCGGGCGCTCCCCTGGATAACAATATATGTAAACGGGCCTTGAAGAAGGCTATCCTGCACAGAAATAACTCTTTGTTTTACAAGAATGAGCGAGGCGCCTATGTGGGTCATCAGCTTTTCATACCGCGATGCGTTCAAAACATATCAAAATGGTTAATGACCAATGGTAATTAATCGGGGTGATATTTATTGGGTAACTCTAAAAGAATCCAGGGGTTCAGAGCCTGGATACCGGC
>JAAZBV010000106.1 GCA_012513605.1 Desulfatiglans sp.
GATTCTTTTGTGTTACTATCCTTCTGGATCACTTGGGTCTTGTTCATTTGGTATCCTCCTTTTTAATGGGTTAAAAAGAAAATTATATCAAATGGCTTCCAAGTGATCCACATAGTATCTACGATATTACCGACCTTTTCCAATAATATGACCTCAATAACAGCTTACTAAATATATTCCCATTAATTCCAATATGTTATCCTCATAATAAAATTATTTATAATTTTCCTGTTGACACAGATCACAATTGTGATATCTTAAATCACAATTGTGATCCACTAATAAAGGAGGAGCTATGAGTAACATACCAAAGATTTCAGAGGCAGAATGGGCAGTAATGAAGGCTATATGGAATGAAAACCCGATAACCTCAAACAGGGTGATTGAGGTTGTATCCGAATCAACAAACTGGCAGCCAAAGACCATCAGGACTCTTTTAAACCGGTTAGTCAGCAAGGGGGCGGTCGGCCATGACGGTAAGGGAAGAGAGTACAAGTTTTTTCCACTTATTGAGGAATCAGTTGTCGCAAAGGCGGAAAGCAGCTCCTTCTTAAGCAGGGTTTTTGGCGGGGCATTAAAGCCAGCGCTCGCCGCAATGGTGGAAAGTGAAAATTTAACAAAGGAAGATATAGAAGAGCTGAAACGTATCCTCGATAATAAACAGGGGGAATAAATGGAAACAATACTAAAGGCATTACCAGCCTTTTTTTCATGGTTCATAGATTACACAATAGACATAAGCATTTTTATATGCCTTATATTTGTTTTAAAATCTATAATCGCTAAACGCCTCCCTGCGTGGTGGCACTATGGCCTGTGGCTGGTGCTCATTATCCGCATGATTATACCCCTGAAATATGAGAAAAGCAGCGTACTCCCTGAATTTTTATCAATAAAATTACCTGAATTTGACCTCATGGATACAATGCTTCTTGGTAAAGACGATATGATATCGGGTATTATTGAGAACACCTCTTCCAGCTTTAACTGGGCGTGGCTTGATCTCTCATTTAATGAGGTCATGCTTTATGCCTGGCTTATCGGGGCACTTTCCATAGGCCTTTTTATCCTTATTAAAAATTTAAGATTCTGGATCACTATAAAACAAAAACCCATGCTGGTTGATAAAGATATCCTTGACCTCTTAGAAGAATGCAAGATTACCATGCAGATCAACACTGTGATCGGGATTATCATCACAGATGCAGTTAAGAGCCCTGCCCTGTTCGGTTACCTGAGGCCAAGGCTGCTATTACCTCAGGGTGTGTTAGAAAAACTAACACGGTCAGAGCTTACCTATGTGTTTATGCATGAGCTTGGCCACCTTAAGCGCCATGATATTGGTGTGTCATGGGTTATTACTATGCTTCAGGTCTTTCACTGGTTCAATCCGCTTGTATGGTTTGCATTTTACCAGATGAGGATAGACCAGGAATCGGCCTGTGATGCATCAGTGCTGGCAAGAATAAGGAACAATCAGACAAAGGATTATGCAGGCACTATTATCGGTTTTCTTGAAAGGTTCTGCCAGAACCAGCAGCTACCGGCAATGGCAGGTATTATAGAAAATAAATCTCAAATAAAAAGGAGAATTGCCATGATAGTAAGCTACAAGAAAAACACAAAAAGGATTAAGGCGTTAGCCATTGTCATGCTTTTAGTAACAGGGTTTATCTTTTACACCATAACAGGTTTTGCACAGGAGGGGCTCGATAATAAAACTCCACTCCCTGAAGATGCAAAAAAGGCAATGGTTGAGGCACAGAAGCTTTTTGAAAACAAGGAAGTTGAAAATGCCAGGAATGTGCTTCAGGATTATATGGATACAACCCATGATACTATCCCTGCGGATGCTTATCTTATGCTCGGGTATTACTGGTATAACGATAAGAAATTGGATGAGGCATTAAAAGTTTTTAAAGAAGGTTATGAAGCATACCCTGACAACAACGATCTAATGTCTTATTATGGTTCAACTCTTTATGAAATGGGAGAATTTGCAGAGGCAGCCCCGTTGCTTGAGAAGAGGTATGAAGAAAGCGAATCAAAGGATATAAGGATGCTTGAGGCAGCAGCAGGTGCTTATTATCAATTAAAAAGCTATGATGATACCATAAGGGTTGTTAAAGAGATGATAGATTCACAGTATGACCCAAAACCTGAATGGATTAACATGCTTATTGGAATATACCAGGAACAAGAAGAATACAACAGGGCAATAGAGGTGATAGAAACATACATGGCTATATCCGGCGCACCAAAGGAAACGTGGTTAAAACAAATTATCGCATGTTATTATGCACAGCAAAATTATGAAAAGATGTATGAATACAATGATAAACTGGTGAAAATAACAGGAACCCAGGATCCAACGCTCTCAGCGCTTATTAAAAAAACTCAACCTGAAATTAAAGCTGAAAATACTCCACCATTTGTATCAACCTTTTCATTATCTGCTGGTGAACCGGTTTATAGAATAGATGAAATTGACACACCGCCGAAGCCTATTGAAATGTTTCCTCCACAATACCCCATTGAAGCTAAAGAGAAGAAGATAGAGGGAAAGGTTGTTTTGAGATTTATTGTCGGCATAGATGGCATTGCACATGAGCCACAGGTAGAAAATGCAGAACCGGAAGGAGTTTTTGAAGAGGTGGCACTTGAAGCTGTTGCCAAATATAAGTTTACACCTGCAAAAAAGAATGGTGAGGATGTTAACTGCTTTGTTAAAATGCCAATGGCATTTAAACTTGGTGAAAAACTGATAGAATAACATTTAGTTTGACGGCTTCCATAACTCTCTGTTTATGGAAGCCGCTAAACCTTTAAATGATCGTTAACTGAATATCTTTGCTGCCGGTCTTCTTTTGTTATAACTATTTTTTGATTCGGGGAATCTCCTCTGCGGAGCAACCCTTGCAATAGATGGCCTTTTTTGATCAGGCGCTGGTGAACCATAATTAAAGGTAGCTATGGTGCGCTGCTCTACCTCAGAACCAATCAAACGATTTATAGCCTTCACCATATTTTTGTCTTCGCTGGTAGCAAGGGTAAATGCCTCGCCGCTGCATTCAGCCCTGCCGGTACGACCTATGCGGTGTATGTATGCCTCGGGGGTTGCAGGGATATCATAGTTAATCACATGAGATATTCGTGAAACATCAATACCGCGTGCTGCAATATCAGTAGCCACCAGTATCTGGAATTCACCGCTCTTAAAGCCATCAAGGGCTGCCTGACGCCTTGACTGTGAAAGGTTTCCCTGAATAGAGGCTGAGCTGTACCCGGCAGCAGCCAATTTCTTTTCAAGGCTTTTTGCGCGATGCTTTGTCCGGGTAAAAACAAGAACAGACCCTGCATCACTGGTTTCAAGTAGTTCCAGTAAAAGGTCTGTCTTCAGGTGCTGGGCAACCGGGTATATGGCATGGCTCACGGTTTCAGCAGGGGCAGTAACCCCGGCCTGCACTGTTGATGGATTCTTGAGTATATCGCGTGCAAGCTGCTTTATTTCCGGCGGCATTGTAGCAGAAAAAAGCAGTGTCTGGCGCGTCTTTGGAAGATGGTTTAAAATCCGCCTGATGTTTGGGAGAAAGCCCATATCAAACATCTGGTCAGCCTCATCAATTACAAGCACCTCCACCTTTGTAAGGTTTACAGTGTTACGTTCAATATGGTCTATAAGCCTGCCGGGGCATGCCACAACAATATCGGCAGACCTTAGTTTCTGTATCTGGGGGTTAATACCAACGCCGCCATAAACAGTTGTGCTTTTTATTTGTGTCTTCCTGCCAAAAATTTCAAATGACTGATGAATCTGTTCAGCCAGTTCGCGTGTCGGGGCGATTACAAGGGCGCGTACATGGCCCTGTTTACCATTAATAAGCCGGTTAAGTATTGGCAGCGCAAATGCCGCTGTCTTACCTGTTCCGGTCTGTGCAAGGCCCATTATATCATGCCCCTCTTTTACCTTTGGGATTGCCATTGTCTGAATAGGGGTCGGAACCTCATAACCAGCGGATGTGATGTTTGCCTCAATGGATGGATGAAAACTAAATGTGTCAAAATTCAATATATACCTTCTTTCGTTATTTACCCCGCCATGTGCGGGAAACAGGACAAATCTTTGCGTTCTAAATACAGCGGATTGCCTTTTTAAAAACCCTCCTGTATGCTGAGGGCCGGATTATTCCGGATCGATGAACAGTGTTAGACATTATCCGGATCAAAAAAAAGCCCCGGAGTAATTCCGGGGCTAATGTGATTTTTTATTTAATTACAACCAAGAACACTGTTAATTGGCAGATATCATATGAATAATCAGGAGTAAGGTCAAGTTAATAATCTTTTATTATTGCCAGTTCTCTTAAAAGGGGGAGAATATATGCCGGAAACAAGAAAAAACAAAAGATATGGTGAATCCCTGGAGCAGTTGCTGGGTCTTAAGACATCCCCGTTAGCAGTGAAAATGGTTGTAAAAAAGAAGGACATCCCCAAACATGCCTTGAGACCAAAAAAAAATCAGGGAAAACATTATGCGCAATGCCAGGCATTTTCCCTTGCAAGGAGAGATAAACTCACAGTGGCAATGCTACTTGAAGACAGCTTTTGCCCAGGGCCGGTACTAGCCTACGGGTTTGTGCCGCCACCGGAAGCCCATGCCCATGATGCAGGAATAAACTATGAAGGGTTTGAATATGGCAGATACATAGGGATACTTACTGCACCTTTAAAGAGCGCATCCTTTGAACCGGACCTGATAATGATCTATGCAGATACAAACCAGCTAAGGAGCATGCTGCTTTCAATCGATGAAAAGGAAAGAGCTGGCATTAAATCCAGCTTCTTCCCATTCTCATGCGCATGGGCTGTAACATCACCTATTATCCACAATGCATACTGGATCACGCTCCCTGACCCTGGTGAATATGTCAGGGCCTTAACGCAGGCAGGTGAAATGATCTTTTCAATCCCAGCGCCTAAAATTGGAAGGTTCATGAAGGGCCTGAAGAAGTTTTTTAAAGAATCCATGTTTGCAAATGAACAGATGATGATGTTATCTGACTTTCCACAGCCTGAGATATATAAAAAGATATTTAAGGCATGGAATTCCGGGCAACAGGTTAATAAAAGAAATAACACAACATTAACCACTAAACACACGAAAGCCACGAAAAATAAAGGGTAAATTTTCTCAAGTCTAAGGACAGCATTACCTGGCTAAGACCTCTTTTATGGTGCTTTACCTGACAGCCTATAGCCTAAAATGCTTCCCTGGCCCGTCATAAACTTGGCGACGACGGCAGCCTATTTCCCCCTTTCCCCTTTCATATTTTAGCCTTGAGCTTTCAGCTCTTTTCTCCTTGCTTTCCCTAACAGTCTAAAGCCTGCTATGATAAAAATCAACAAATTAGCACAGACTTTCTTATTTTTAAAAATTAAATATTCATATTCCCTCTGATGCTGATGCCAAGGACGCTTTGCTAGAGTCCCCGGCCGAAAGA
>JAAZBV010000107.1 GCA_012513605.1 Desulfatiglans sp.
GATTCTTTTGTGTTACTATCCTTCTGGATCACTTGGGTCTTGTTCATTTGGTATCCTCCTTTTTAATGGGTTAAAAAGAAAATTATATCAAATGGCTTCCAAGTGATCCACATAGTATCTACGATATATGAAATACAAAATCAGGGCAGGAGTAAATCCTGCCCCGGCAAAAACAATCGCAATTTTGCAATTGTTTATATTTTTACAACAGTCGTCTTCGCATAAAACTGTGACGGCCGTGTCCTTGTATGGTTAAAAGTATTTATGAGTTAATACTGTAGGGGTGGACCTGTGTGTCCACCTGGTATTCAGGCATATGAACCTGCATCATCGGGCAGGCACACAGACCTGCCCCTACATCTGAAAAGGTTTCACCAAGGAGGTCACAGAGGTAAAATCATTTTAAACTTTTTCTCCGTGTTCTCCGTGGTTATTAATTACCATGTACTTGAAATACGGCGTTTACTCTTTATCCATAAAATGAATATAGTCAAAGGGTATTAATGAAGCCCCATCCACCTTCAGTACCATCAAGTGGAGATGGGAGGGAGACCTGCGCGGGAAGGCATTTTTGCCGCTCCGCCCAACTGTGCCTATTTCTGACCCGGCCTTTATAATACTTCCCGGCCTCACCAGCACATCATTAAGGTGTGCAAAATAGATAATCTGATCATGAACAGGATCAAGCGCCCATATGTAGCAGCCGCCTCTTATCTCAGAACCCTGTTCCCATGCGGTTTCAACACTGAGTATCAGGATATCTACCGGTGCAATTACTGATACCGGCTTACCTGTCCGGTCATCTTTTGAATCCTGATCTTTATCATGGATGAATAAATCATAAGCCGGGTGGCCGCCATGTTGGTTACCATCATAAAAGTCATACCCCTTAATCGTTGATGAACCATAATATATATCCGGCCTGAACCCGCCTTTACCTACATCCTTTATGCCATACCCCTTTACAGGAAAAAGCCATTTTGAATCTGTATTAAATGGATGTTTTTTACATACCTCTTTCAACCCTTTGTAAATTTCAGGGAACTCCCTGCGTGCATCCTCTTTTTTAATCGTCTGATCACGAACCGCCTTTTCAAACTCTTCCCATCCTGCTACAGGGGTCTGGGCAGCGGATAATAATAGGATGACTGCGAATAAAAGGTTCAATGTGCAAATCTCCTTAAAACAGGCTCACCATAATCAAGATGATCCCTCAGATGCTGCTTATACCCCTCCAGGGTAAACCAACCCTCTACCCCATATTCATCTCCCGCCTTTTCTATATGAAACTCCTGTGCAGGCATAAAGCTGTATCCCACAAGAAAAAGCCTTGCACCATCCTGTGCCGCACAGATGTCCATGATAACAGAGACATGGCCTACGCCTCCCCTCTCATTCTGCACAAATAGATCACCGGGAATAAGTTCATCCGCTGCGATTGGTGTGCACCCCTTTTTCAGGGAATGGGAATTGGTATTTGCAAAGGCTGTTTTTAGAAACGCAGTATATGTCTGAGCGGAATTTTTATAATATTTTTTCTTTCCTGAATAATCGAATAGAAACAGATTATCCAGCCACCCCTTTTCCTTGTGATATTCCGCCCAGAAGCGCATGGCAAAATCCGCACACTGTTCAAGGTCTGATTTAAACATAAGGGGCATCTCTATTACACCATACAGCCTGTAAGACCCTGATTCAACAGGCCTGCCTCGATAGTCAAATATGATATTATCTGATTTAAGAGGGAGGCTCTGTATCCATTGGCTGAATGAGCCTTCAGGGGGAACCATACGCTCATAACCATTGGGAATGGGTATTGTATTTCTGACAGTCCGATTTAAATCTGACATAACCTGGACTGAGATAAAAAATATAAATATAATAGTTACTGATGAAATGAGCGCTGTTTTTAACGGTACCACAAATCACCTCGCAATATAGCCACCGGTTCAAGGGAGATAATCATTCATCCTGCTTTTTGTTATTCTTCAATAACCTCTTTATGCAGAATATGAGGAGCCCTATAATCGCCCCCCAGGAGAGGCATGCAAATATCCATCCTGATATATTCATGATAAAATCTCCTTTCCTGCCCTTCTGCCCCTTTTCCGCCAGGCTGCCCAGACACCCAGTGAGATCCCGATAAAGATTGCTGCAAGCATCAGCCTTAATACCAGGACCACTGTCCTGTTTTCCTGTGGGATATTTTTCATAAGGATGGTGGGCAGCCCATCCTGCATAAACCATGAGACCAGGATAACAAGAAGGAAAACCGGTGTTACATATTTTATGATAAATTTGTATATCTTTGGCACGCGCAGCTCTGCTCCCTGGTGAATCTCTTCCCATGCCCTGTCCATACCAAAGACCCAGGCAAAGAGTATGACCTCTATGGTGCCAAAGAGCACCAGGCTGAAGGTGCCTCCCCAGAAGTCCAGTTCATCCACAACACCGTAACCAAGGCCGAATATGGCAGGCTGACACATGAAAAAGGCCGCTATGCCGAAAATCATGGCAGCCTTTGGGCGGCTGATATCAAACTCATCCTCCATAAAGGCAACTGCGGGCTGTGCAAGGGAGACAGACGAGGTGACCCCGGCCAGAAAGAGCAGCGCAAACCATAAAAAACCAAAGACCGCACCCGCAGGGATCTTCTCAAATATCAGGGGCATGGTCACAAACCCCAGGTTAAATGCCCCTGATTCAGCAATATTTTTAATCTCATAGGGTCCAAAGACCGCAAATGCCATCGGGATAATGATGCTTCCGCCAAGTATGATCTCAGCAAACTCATTTGTGCCCACTGCAGTAAGGCCGGAAAGCACCACATCATCCCTTTTTTTAAGGTAACTTGCATAGGTGAGGATTGCCCCTATCCCAACGCTCAAGGTAAAGAATATCTGGCCAGCCGCTGCTAGCCAGGTCTTTGCATTAAGCAAGGCGCTGAAATCAGGGTTCCATAAAAACCCGAACCCGTTTTTAATGCTCCATTCAGCCATTTCAGGATTTGGAGTGCCCAGGGTTATGACCCTTATGAGTATGATAAGTGCAAACACAAGGAGGAGAGGCATGGCAAACTTGCACAGCCGCTCAATGCCCCCCTTTATTCCATAATAGATTACAAGCACATTAAGGCAGAAGGTGATTATAAAAAAGAAATAGGCTGTCCCTATATTATGGAAAAACTGGTTCTGTTCAAGCCCCTGAAACCCTGATAAAAAGGATTTCATGGCCCCTTCAGTGGTGGCTGCCATATATTTTCCTGATAGGGCAAAAAAGCTGTAGGCCAGAAGCCATGACTCTATATAGGTGTAATATATGAAGATAACCAGGGGGCCGAATATCCCGATAACCCCAAAATAGCGGATAAAACGCCTTTTATTGCCGATATTATGGAAGATGCCAGGGGCCGTAGAGTGTCCGAACCCTCCCCCATACCTCCCCAGCGTCCACTCTACCCACATAAGGGGGATGCCGAGCAGTAACAGTGCGATAAAATAGGGGATCATAAATGCACCCCCGCCATATTTGGCCGCCTGCACAGGGAACCTTAAGAAATTTCCAAGACCAAGTGCGCTCCCTGCCACCGCGAGAATCATTCCGATACGTGAACCCCAGTGCTGACGCATGATGATTACCCCCTTAGAAAAAATTGAGGATAACTCTATTTTGTTTAAGCCTATATTTCAAGTCAATCCTGCTCATCTAAAGTAAAAAATCCCTCATTTGCCCTTGCCAGGATTTAAAGCCGCTTTTTAATCTGGTGATTTTTTTTACTCTTTTCATATGAAACTATTTCTGCTATAAATCGTGCCTCATGTCATAAAGCCAGTACTGACTAGTGGCCGTGACATATTTTACTATTTATTGTAACAAGTTAGCTTAAATTTATCAGGCAAATTTGTTTTAATACGGAGAGATGTCCGAGTTGGCCGAAGGAGCACGACTGGAAATCGTGTGTGCTGCCAAAAGCGGTACCGAGGGTTCGAATCCCTCTCTCTCCGCCATTTTTTTGATTTTGTATAAGAGTAACCAGATATGGCATATGAAGTTTTTGCACGAAAATGGCGTCCCCAGATCTTTCAGGATGTCCTGGGGCAGGAGCATGTTACCAGGACGCTCCTTAATGCCATAGCCGCAGACAGGCTTCACCATGCATATCTCTTCAGCGGGGCAAGGGGGGTTGGAAAGACCTCTGTGGCCCGTATCCTTGCCAAGGCAATCAACTGTAAACACCGGGTGGAGGGAAACCCCTGCAACAAATGTGAGTCATGCATGGATATCTCTGCCGGCTCTGCCATGGATGTGCAGGAGATTGACGGGGCCTCTAACCGCGGCATAGACGAGATACGCGAGCTCAGGGAAAACATAAAGCATATGCCCTCATCAGGAAGATACAGGGTATATATAATAGATGAAGTCCACATGCTTACCCTTCAGGCATTTAATGCACTGTTAAAGACCCTTGAGGAGCCGCCGCCCCATGTAAAATTTATATTTGCCACAACCGAGCCCCACAAGGTGCCAATAACCATACTTTCAAGGTGCCAGAGGTATGATTTCAAGAGGATACCCCAGGCAAGGCTGGTAGAACAGCTTGAAAAGATCACCGCAGAAGAGAAGGTAGAGATCAGCAGACAGGGGCTTGCCCTCATAGCAAGAGAGGCGGATGGAGGCATGAGGGATGCCGTGAGTCTCCTTGATCAGGTCATATCCTTTTCCGGTACAAAGATAGCGAACGAAAACATAGCTGATATCTTAGGCATTATTGACAGCGAGCTTGTGTTCAAGGCCGCTGATGCAATAATAGACGGCAGGTCTGGCGAATGTATAGAAATCGTAAACAGCATCTACCATTTTGGTTATGACATTAAGGAATTCTACAAGGCACTGATGGATCATTATAGAAACCTGCTCATCTCCCTTGTTGCCCCTGATAAAAACCTTCTTGATGTTACAGAAGAGACCATAAAGGAAATTCAGACCCAGGCGAAAAAGGCAGGGATCGAGAAACTGCAGCAGAGCCTCAATATTTTGATTATAAAGGAAGAGGCCTTCAGGTTTACATCACATGCAAGGCTTGTACTTGAGACCATTATGATAAAGCTCTCAAGGCTTGGGGAACTCCTTTCTGTCAGCGATCTTATAAGCAGGCTTGAGGCAATTGAAAAGGGGGCAGTTAAAGAGCCCGCCAGCTTTACAACAGATAAAAAAAAAGCTGAAGCATCAATATCAGAACCTGAACCCAGATGGGAAAAAAGCTCCCCTCCCCCTGTTAAACCGGCCAATAACACATTAACCGCAGTAAAAGGATGGGAAGGGTTAATAAGCTTTGTATCCTCTCGTAACAAGGGGATGTATGCAGTGCTTAAGGAGTGCAGGCTGGTAGATATTAAAGAGAAGACCATTGAGATAGAGCTGAGTAATTCACCATTTGCGATAAAATACCTGAATGACCCTGAAAGCATAGAAAAGCTCAACAGCTTTTTAAAAGAATATTTTAAAAGAGATATTAAGGTAACAGTAAATCTGCCGACTGAAACGATAGCAACACCCGCACCCGCTCTTGTGGTTAAAGAACCAGATATACCAAAATCGGTAAAGGAAGTGCTCAGCGTGTTCAAGGGTGAATTAAAGGGTAGTTAGAATCATGAAAATCATATAGGTCATATAAGTCTTATATGACCTATTTTTTAAAAAGGAGGAAAAAATGAAGGGAATACCGAACATGGGGAACCTGATGAAGCAGGCCCAGCAGTTTCAGAACAGGATGGCAAAACTTCAGGCGGAGCTCGGTCAGAGGACAATAGAGGCATCATCAGGCGGCGGCATGGTCTCTGTTGTTGTAAACGGGCAGCAGGAGCTGCTCTCCATAAAGATAGACCGCGAGGTGGTTAATCCTGAAGATGTGGATATGCTCCAGGACCTTGTGCTTGCTGCTGTAAATGATGGCCTTGCCCGCGCCAAGAAGATGGTTAATGACGAGATGGGTAAACTCACCGGGGGACTCAATCTCCCTAACATACCGGGTCTTATGTAACAGATATGGATATCTTTCCCGCTCCACTTGAAAGGCTTATACGAGATCTCTCAAGGCTACCCGGTGTTGGCAGCAAGTCTGCCACCAGGATGGCCCTCTATATCCTTAACTCAAACAGGGAGCTTGCAGACAGCCTTGCAAAAAGCCTCGTTGAGGTAAAGGATGAGATCAAATTCTGCTCTCACTGCTTCAACTTTACTGATACAGAACCATGCGCCGTGTGCAGGGATACAAACCGCTCTGGAAGGGTCATATGTGTTGTTGAAGGGCCCGGAGATCAACTGGCCATTGAAGAGACAGGTGTGTTCAAAGGGAAGTATCATGTCCTGCACGGTGTACTTTCACCATTAGACGGCATAGGGCCTGAGAATCTTAAGATAGGCGAGCTTATAAGCCGGTGCAACAGCGGCGATGTGGAAGAGGTGATACTTGCCATTAACCCAACAACACAGGGTGAAGCAACCTCTTCATTTCTGGCTGACATCCTGTTAAAGAAAAATATAAAGGTCACAAGGATAGCGCTTGGCATCCCTGTTGGCGGTGATCTCAAATATATGGATTACATGACCCTCAAACATTCACTTAACAGCCGTACCCTGGTTTAAAAATGATCCCCTATAATGCCCTGGCAGAACTCAAAAAGATCCTTAAACCGGGGGCACTGTTAACAATTGCCTCTGATCTTGAGGAGTTCTCTACTGACAGCACAAAGATGCGGTTCATGCCCGATGCAGTGGCCTTCCCATCAAGCTCTGAAGAGATATCAGAGATATTCAAACTCGCCAACAGGATCTATTTCCCGATAATACCAAGGGGCGGGGGGAGCGGCAAATCAGGAGGGGCGCTGCCAGTAAAGGGAGGGCTTGTGCTTTCTATGGAGCGGTTCAACCGTATCATCAATATTGATACTGATAACCTCATAGCCCATGTCGAACCATTTGTAATAACCGAAGTATTTCAACAGGAGGTGGAAAAGGCTGGACTCTTTTATCCGCCAGACCCGGCAAGCGCGGATGTCTCCACCATTGGCGGGAATGTCGCCGAGTGCGCAGGTGGGTTAAGGGGACTTAAATATGGCGTTACAGGCGATTATGTGCTGGGCTTGACTATCGTACTGCCAACAGGTGAGATTATTAGGACTGGCGTTGAGACCATGAAGGGTGTTGCAGGGTATGACCTCACAAGTCTTATTGTGGGCTCTGAGGGCACCCTTGCTGTTATTACATCCATAACACTTAAGCTGCTGCCCAAACCTGAAGCAAAAAAGAGCATGATTGTCTTTTTTGAGAGGATTGAGACAGCGGCCCGGACAGTATCAAACATAATCCGTGGAAAGGTAATACCTGCAACCCTGGAGTTCCTTGACAGGATGACCATAGAGTGTGTCCGCTCCCACATTAAATTCACAATACCGAATGGCACCGAGGCGATCCTGCTCATAGAGGTGGACGGCAGTGAAATGGTTGTTACTGAAGATGCGGAACGGGTTAAGGAGATATGCATGGGTTCCGGAGCTGCAGGGTTCAGGCTTGCCACAGGCAAAGAAGAGGTGGAAGAGATCTGGGGCGCGAGGAGAGAGGTATCAAACGCCATGCTCACCCTTAAACCTGGCAAGATAAGCGAGGATGTTGTTGTGCCCAGAAACCGCATACCTGATCTTGTCACATTCCTGGATGAGCTCAGTGTAAAATATGACCTGCCCATTCCTGCATATGGGCACGCAGGCGACGGCAATATGCATGTGAATATCCTTCTCGACAGCAATATTGCTGATGAAAAAAACCGGGGCGAGGCAGCAGTGAAAGAGCTTATGCAGAGGGTGATTGACCTTGGCGGCACCATCACAGGCGAACATGGCATAGGCATTACAAAGGCCATTTTCATGGAGATGGAGTTTTCAGGGGCCGCCATTAAACTTATGAAACAGATTAAAAGGGTCTTTGACCCTAACGATGTGCTTAATCCGGGCAAGATTTTTATTTAAAATATAGAGACAAAAAAATATGGACATCCTTTCCAGTATATTTCTTGGTGTAATACAGGGTCTTACAGAATTTTTACCTGTAAGCAGCTCAGGCCATCTTGTATTTTTTCAGAATCTTCTAGGGTTTAAAGAACCTGAGATATTATTTGATGTTGCGCTGCATCTCGGGACACTGCTTGCGGTATTTATATTTTTCAGGGCAGACCTGATGCTGATTGTTCTGGATATAAAGGGATACCTCTCTGATATCATATCAGGGAAGGAGACTGTCTCTTCAATAAAAAAGAGGCCACATGCACTTTTTGCCCTCTGGGTGATAATCGGCACCATACCTACCAGCATCATAGGTTTTCTATTCAAGGATATGCTTGAATCCCTGTTCGGAAAGGTGCAGCTTGTAGGTTTGATGATCATTGTAACAGGCATTATCGTTGGTATATCAAGGCTTATACCTCAGTCATACATGAAAAAAAACAGGCTGGGGTTTGTTTCTGCCATCCTCATAGGCATTGCCCAGGGGGTTGCTATAATACCGGGCATATCAAGATCAGGTTCAACAATTGTCTGCGGCCTTTTGTGCGGTATGGAGAGGGAACTTGCTGCCAGGTTTTCATTTCTATTATCCATTCCGGCCATACTGGGGGCACTGGTGGTTCAACTCTCATCCCATGAATTGCATACAATAGCCTTTACACCGATGATCACAGGTTTTATTGTTGCTGCAATATCCGGATTTCTGGCACTGAAGATACTGATGAAAATGGTAAAAAGGGGCAATTTATCCTGGTTTGCACCCTACTGCTGGCTGATAGGGCTTATAGTAATTTTTATATTCTAAAGGGTATTACCCGGTGGTATTAACAAGTCACATATCTGGCGTAGAGCCTTCTCAGGGTACTCATTGCATTAGGTGAATTCCGGTGTCTCTCATCCCCGGATAAAATAAACTCGCAGCCCGCCTTAAGGTCTTTACTCATGGCAACAGGGTTTGTCCAGATAACCCTTGAACGAAGTTCTACCCTCTCTTCTTCAGAGGCACAGAGCTCAATAACAAACTCTTTACCCTTGATGAATTCCCTTGTTGAAAGAAAATTTATGCCGCCCATGCATATATTAAGGCAGGGGAATTGTTTTATAAACGGCCTTAACAGAGAATCTCCCAGGCCACCCATTATCTTGACCTTGCATCCCGGGATTTCAAATCTCCTGTATTTTCTTCTTTCAATCAGTTCTGCCATATCTTAGAGGAGCCTCTTATGATCTTTTTTTGAATGATTTCAGATGATAGGTAAGAATACTTATTTATAATAAAATAATCAAGCCCGGTATATGGATCATGGCATTTTACCTGGTTTTCAATAAAAAAATTAGTTTCTTCATGAAAGCTGTCATTGTTCAGCTTTCAGCAAAAAGTATATAAAGCATGGACTTGGCTGATAGCTGAAAGCTTCATAAGGAAATAGTCATTTTCTTGAAATACACTTTCTAAAAGAAGTTTTGGCTTGACTAAGAGGCGCAGATGATTTATATAGAGACCATTTGTTCTCCATATAGATTCCATATCCATTAACAGGTGACATATGCCTGCAAATTACAAACGAGTCCCGGCTATTGATAAATCCTTTTCCATCCTGGAGTTGATTGCCCACGCGAGGCGCCCCCTTGGTTTCGCTGAAATCGTGAGAGAGCTCGGGCTGAACAAGAGTACTGTTTTTAATATCCTCTATACACTTAATGACCTCGGGGTACTGGACAAGGACTCTACCGGCCTTTTCCACCTGGGGTCAAGGCTCTTTGTGCTTGGCAATGCCGCTGCAAAGGGTTCTGAGCTAATCCAGACCGTGCACCCTTACCTGGTTAAGATTAATAGTGAATACAGGGTCTCCGCCTTCCTGGGTATATTGTCGGGCAGTGAAGTCATAATAATCGACAAGGCAGACATGGCACAGAAGGTAAAGATCTCCTCTGAAATAGGCATGAAGATCCCCCTCTTTGCAGGTGTGGCAGGCAAGGCGCTCCTCTCACAACTATCTGACCATGAGTTGGATGAAATACTTAAAGATTACCGGTTTAAAAAATACACCCCAAAGACAAATACAGAGAGGCGTGCAATCAAAAAGGAGATCATTAAGGTACGTGAAACGGACGTTGCCTATGACATGGAGGAATATATAGAGGGACTTGTTGCGGCGGCAGTGCCGATCAAGACCAACAGGGATGGGCTTCAGGCGACCATATGGGCGGTCGGGCTCAAGCAGGAATTTAAAAACAGTGCCCTGAAAAAGATTGTAGATTTTCTTATAAATACAGCGGATGAGATAAACAGCCGTTTTTCAGTGATAAAGTAACAGGGAGAGAAAATATACCTCTGCTGTTTTAAAGGTATAAATGAGTTCAGGGGGAAATAATGAGATATGCAGAGACAGGGGTAAATCTTGAGATAGACCTTGCGAGCGGTAACATCGAAAAGGTTGAAACAGACCCGATATTGATGGAAACCCTTCTTGGCGGGCTGGGCACCTGCATAAAGATACTATGGGACCGCACAACACCAAAGACAAAACCATTTGACCCTGAAAACCCGCTGATTTTCAGTAACGGGCTTCTTACCGGGACACCCGCAATCAGCGCCAACAGGACACTTGTGGTCACTATTTCTCCTGTAACAAACCTCATTGCATACCCTATGGGAGGGGGATTTTTCGGCCCTGAACTCAAGTATGCGGGGTATGACAAGATCATCCTAACCAATAAGTCACCGGGGTGGGTATATATCTGGATACATAATGACAGGGTGGAAATCAGGGATGCCACACACCTGCTGGGCACAGGCGCCATAGAGGTCCAGGATATGATACGGGAGGAGCTCAATGAACCCAACGCCCAGGTTGCGGCCATTGGTTCAGCAGGTGAGCATAGATCTTTGATCGCCTCCATTGAAATGGGCAGAGGCAGCGCAAGCAGGCTGGGCGCTGCCGCTATCATGGGGGATAAAAGGGTCAAGGCCATTGCTGTCAGGGGAACCAGGGATGTTAACCTGTATGATGGAGAGGCATTTGTTAAACACCTGAAGGAACTCAGGGACTATGTTAAAAACAGAAACGAAACCCCCCTCCCAACCAAAAATATCATGACAATACACACTGGTGTGGGTTCTCCCCAGGCCATGAAAATTGTTGATGAAAAATGGCACACAAACGGCTTTGCATGGGGTAACGCACGAAACCGGAGAAAAGATTTCTGGAGCGATGAGATAGAGGCAAAGTGGCGGGAGATACAGTACGGGGCGATTAAGAGATTCATAAGCTGTTTCAACTGCCCGCAGCAGTGCGGGGCATTAATCTGGCATGAGGATGATCCTCCATATATGGCCAAATGTTACTCAAAACTCTCATACCTCCTTGCGGCGATTGTGGATGATCAGCATTTCAGCTGGAAAATATGTTCAAAGGCATTCCGCTATGGCGTGGACTCTTTTTCAACGCCACAGGTGCTTGCCTTTGCTGTTGAACTCAGGGAGGCAGGGATCATTACAGAGGAAGATCTCGCAGGGACAGATGATTATCCCCCGTGTCCGCCACCTGAAAAAAAGGAGGAGGTCTTCTTCTGGCTCCTTGACCGGATCGGCAAGGGTGAAGGCATAGGCAGGATACTCTGTCTTGGCACAAAACAGGCAAGCGAAATAATAGGCAAGGGCGCAGAGGCATATGCCCATAACCTTATCAAGGGTGAAGAGCAGATGAATGTAAAACTGGGCATGCTTGACCCTCTCTATTTCCTGATGTTTTCTACCAATGAAAAACAGAGCATCCCCCAGATAGAGGGCAACTGGCCGCAGGAGGCCTTTCCTGATTATGAGGACAGGGTTGAATGGGTTAATGACTGGCCCCACCTCCCGCATGAAAGGTTTAAAAAGTATTTTCTGGACTGGGACCCTAAAGGGGGAAAGAATGCAGCCCCCTATTACCCCACCCCTTATATTGCATCCGAGATAGTGGACTGGATGGAAGAGACCCACAATTATGATGACTCACTCGGGATATGCTGTGGTATGGGCGGGTTCTGTCTCAAGCCGGCCTATCATGTCCAGAACTACTGTAAGTTCGTCTCAGCGGCAACAGGCATGGAGCTTGATCAATACAAATTAAGGAAGATAATACACAGGAGCCGCAACCTGCACAGGGCCTTTAATATAAGGAGAGGCATGACAAGGGCAGATGAAAAGCCGCCTCAAAACCACTGGAAATACCGCTTCCCGGAACTCGAGGAAGAGCTTCTCACAACCTATTATGATTACAAGGGATGGAATTTTGATGGCGTCCCAACCCGCGCAAGGCTTGAGGAGCTTGATCTTGGTTACGTGGCTGACGAGCTTGAAACACTGGGGCTTCTTAAAAAGGTCGAACCTCCTACTCCTCACGAGATGGAAGTGATGAATAAAATTCGCAAAGAAAAATGGGGATACTGATAATATTACCTTGCATTAGGGATAAAAATAAAAATGGCAAAAATTAAAAAAACAGTAAAAAGGATAAAGGTTGATGCTGACCTGTGCAACGGCTGCAGGACATGTGAGTTAATGTGTTCAGCATATCATTCCAAGCCCAAATACAGCATCGTGAATCCTGCCAGAGCACGAATCCAGATCATTCGTGACCCCTTAAAGGACATATGGCTTCCGGTATTTGCGGGTGAATACACCCCCAGCGAATGCAGCGGGAGGATAATCTATAACATTGATGATAAGACCTATGAGGAGTGCGCATTCTGCAGGGCTGCATGCCCCTCGCGCGGCAGATTCACAGAGCCTGATTCCGGCCTTCCCCTTGCGTGTGACATGTGCCAGGATGACCCTTCACTAAAAACGCCCGTATGTGTGGAATGGTGTATCCGCGATGTCCTGACATATGAGGAAGAGGAGGTGGAGGTTGAAGAAGAGGAAATCAAGCGGGATGAAATGAGGATCGGACTTAAGGCCCTTGCAGACAAATACGGGTTTAATGAACTGATGGATGCGGTGACAAGGATGTCACACCGCAGTGAATCCTGAGGATCACTGGGATCAGGATGTTGATAATTGGAGAAAAGCATTGGAAACTGTGACCCCATTGGGTGAGATAATAGAAGTTATAAAAAAGAGCGGAGGGGATGCCTTCAGGCGATGTTTTCAGTGCGGCCTGTGCGACAGTCTCTGCCCCTGGAACAGTGTAAGGGATTTCAGCATGCGCATGCTTGTAAGAGAGGCTGCCTTCGGGCTTACTGATATCGGGTCTGAAGAGATATGGCTCTGCACCACATGCGGGAGATGCCCGGCTGAATGCCCGAGGGATGTAAGGCAAATAGAATCAGGCGTGGCCTTAAGAAGGATAGCCTGTGAATACAATATATTTCCTGACACAGCAAGACCTTTAAGAGGGATCAGCGCCAGCCTCACAGCAGAAGGAAACCCCCTTAATGAAAAAAGAGAGAACCGCGCAGCATGGACAGAAGGCATTTCAGTTAAGCCATTTACAGAGGATACTGAATACCTCTATTTTACCGGCTGCTACCTGAGCTATGATCCGAGACTTAAAAAGGTGGCAAGAGCAACAGCCAGTATCCTTAACAGGGCCGGGGTGGATTACGGGATACTGGGCACAAAGGAGAACTGCTGTGGTGAAAGCGTCCGCAAGACCGGAGATGAAGGGCTTTTCAAAAAACTGGCAAGGGAAAATATTAAGAGCTTTATTGAAAATGGCGTGAAAAAGATTATCGTTTCATCACCCCACTGCTATCATACATTTAAAAACGAATACCCTGAGTTCATGGTTAACTTTGAAATCATCCATATAACCCAGTTGATTGACAGGTTGATCAAGGATGGAAAACTCTGCCTCATAAAGGAATATAATAAAAGGATCACGTATCATGACCCCTGTTATCTGGGAAGGCACAACAATATCTATGATGAACCAAGAGAGATTTTAAAAAGGATCAGTGGCGCTGTTTTTATAGAGCTGCCTGAATCCCGTGATAAAAGCCTCTGCTGCGGCGGGGGCGGGGGAAGGATATGGATGGAGACACCAAAGGGGGAGAGGTTTTCCGATATCAGGGTCAGGGAGGCTATTGATACTGGTTCGGAGATTATTGTTACTGCATGCCCATACTGCATAACCAATTTTGAAGACAGCAGGCTGACCCTGAATGTTGAGGATAAAATAAGGGTAATGGATATAACTGAAATAATTCAGGAAGTGATATAATGTTACACAACTATGGCGATGTAATGGTCGTGGGCGGGGGTATCAGCGGCATCCAGGCAGCCCTTGACCTGGCCACTTCCGGTTTCAAGGTCTGGCTTGTGGATAAATCCCCAACCATAGGCGGACACATGGCCCTGCTTGACAAGACCTTTCCGACAAACGACTGTTCAATGTGTATAGAATCCCCCAAGTTCATAGAATGTGACAGGCACCCGAATATCGAGATCCTCACATATACTGAAGTGGAAAAGGTGGAGGGGAGCGCTGGCAACTTTGAGATTACCCTTATAAAAAGGCCGAGATATATAGATGAAAAGAGATGCACAGGCTGCACTGCCTGCGTGGAATACTGCCCCATAAATTACCCTGATCAATTCAACCAGGAGATATCGGTCAACAAGGCCATCCATATCTACTTTGCCCAGGCGGTTCCGCTTGTTACTTATATTGATGAAAGCTGCCTTTATCTCAAGGAAGGCAAATGCAGGATATGTGAAAGGGTATGCGGCTCAGATGCAATAGATTTCAATCAGAGGCCGGAACGAAGGACGATAAAAGTGGGGGCTGTTATCCTTGCCCCTGGGATCGAGGCATATGACCCCTCGGTAAGAAAGGAATATCACTATGGTGATTTCGCTAATGTGGTCACAGCGCTTGACTTTGAACGCCTGCTCTGTGCAACAGGCCCGTACGGGGGTGAGATACTAAGGCCCACGGATAAAAAGCACCCGCATAAAATTGCATGGATACAGTGCGTCGGCTCAAGGAGGGTTACAAATGGGGATAACAGCTACTGTTCATCTGTATGCTGCACCTATACCCAGAAACAGGTGATCCTTACCAAAGGCCATGACCCTGGGGTTGAGTGCACTATATTTCACAATGATATAAGGTCATTCGGAAAAGACTTTGAACGGTTTTACCAGAGGGCTATGTATCTTGACGATGTCCGCTTCATTCGAAGCTACCCATCCATTGTCAGCGAGAACCCTGAAAACCGAAATGTGACCTTGAGATACGCAACAGATAATGAGGGGGTAAAAGAGGAAGAGTTTGATATGGTGGTGCTTTCTGTTGGCCTTACACCCCCTTCAGGCATGAAGGGGCTGGCAAAGATATTTGGTATTGAACTTAACCAGCACGGTTTCTGCTTGACCAATCCGATTAACCCAATGGAGACCTCACGGAAAGGCATTTTCACAAGCGGGGCTATCACCGGGCCAATGGACATACCCGAATCTGTAGTAACTGCGAGCGGGGCTGGTTCCCTGTGCGGTGAACTGCTAAACTATCAGAGGGGCGAACTTGCGAGAGAGAGGGTCTACCCTCATGAAAGGGATTGTTCAGGCGAAATACCAAGGGTCGGCGTATATGTGTGTCATTGCGGCGCAAATATAGGGAAGGTTGTTGATATCCCCTCAACCGTTGAATATGCCCTGACTTTACCCAATGTGGTTCATGCGGAAGAAAGCCTCTTTATCTGTTCTACAGATGCCGCGAAAAGCCTGGCAGCATCCATCAGTGAAAAGAGATTAAACCGCGTTGTTGTTGCGGCCTGTACACCCAGGACCCATGAGCCCCTGTTCAGGGATACCCTGAGAGAGGCAGGGATTAATCAGTATTATTTTGAATTCGCCAATATCCGCGAGCATTGTTCCTGGGTGCATTCAAGGGAAAAGGAGGCAGCAACACAAAAGGCAAAGGACCTCATAAGGATGTCGGTTGCAAGGGCCTGTAAACTTGAGCCACTTAATGAATTTGATCTGCCTGTTAACAAAAAAACACTTGTAGTGGGGGGAGGGATAGCGGGCATGACTAGCGCCCTTTCGCTCGCTAACCAGGGTTATCAGGTCTACCTGGTGGAAAAGGCGGAAGAGCTGGGAGGCACTGCAAAAAGGCTTTTTTTCACCCTTGAGGGCATGGATGTACAGGCTCATTTGAAAGAGCTGATCAATAAAGTTCACTCACACCCCCTGATACACATATTCAAGAAGGCGGTGATAACAGGGTCAACAGGTTATGTAGGTAATTTCACCACAAAAATCAGATCAGGGTTCGGCGACTCTGAAATAAATCACGGTGTCACGATCATTGCTACTGGAGCAGATGAATACAGGCCAACTGAATATTTATATGGAGATGATGACCGGGTAATTACCCAACTGGAGCTTGAACAAAGGATTTTTGAGGACGACAAAAATATAACTGAAGCAGGCAGCATTGTGATGATCCAGTGTGTCGGGTGCCGGAATGATGTAAGAAATTATTGCAGCAGGGTATGCTGCACTCAGGCAATCAAAAATGCCCTCCGGATCAGGGAGGTTAATCCAGAGGCTGATATCAGCATCCTGTTCAGGGATATGAGAAGTTACCGGTTTAGCGAGGACTATTACAGGAAGGCGTCTGATATGGATATAAGGTTTATCCGCTACGAACCGGATGCCCCCCCTGAGGCTAAGGCCTTTACAGAAAATGGAAAAAAGGGGTTAAGAATAACAGCGCCTGATTATATACTTAATAAAAGGATTGCCCTTGATGCTGATCTTCTTGTTTTGTCCGCTGCTGTTGTTCCATCGCCCGCAGGCAAAGAGACAGCCCGCATGTTCAAGCTCACCCTTGGCCCGGATGGTTTTTTCCAGGAGGCACATGTAAAATTAAGGCCGGTCGATTTTGCTGCAGAAGGTGTTTATCTCTGCGGGATGGCCCATTACCCAAAACATATAACAGAGACTATCAGCCAGGCATACGGTGCAGCAGGCCGTGCTGTTGCGCTGTTATCGCATGATACTGTAGTAGCTTCAGGGTCGGTTTGCACAGTTTATGAAGATAAATGCATATCATGCGGGGCATGCATAAAGGCATGTACATACGGCGCCATCAGCTTTGTTGAGACCCTGAAAGGGAAGAAGGCGAGGGTAAACCCGGTGCTCTGCAAGGGTGACGGCCTGTGTAACGCAAAATGCCCGGCAGGGGCTATCTCGCTTAAGCACTTTACTGATGAAGAGATATTTGCACAGATAGATGCGGCGGAGTAACACGGTTTGAGATGTACGGTTTCAGGTTTAAGGTGTATGGCTTGAGGTTACTCCTCATCATGCATGTTTTATGGTTTTCGTAGGGTCGGGGTTTACCCCCGACCAGATACGCATACAGGGTTCATATGTTTAAATTGATATTGGAGATAAAAATAATTGAACGCATCCACAAATTTTAAACCAAAGATAATAGGCTTTTTATGCAACTGGTGCTGCTACGGGGGCGCTGACCTCTGTGGTGTATCCCGATTTCAGTACCCGCCCTATATCCGGGTTATAAGGGTTATGTGCGCAGGACGTGTAGACCCTGCCTTTGTGCTGAGGGCATTTGAGCGGGGCATGGACGGGGTGTTCATTGGCGGGTGCCACTTTAATGACTGCCACTATAATACAGAGGGCAATTATGATGCCTTCAGTATGGTGCAGATCATGAAAAGACTTCTTGGACATATTGGGATTAACCCTGAAAGATTAAGGCTTGAATGGGTATCTGCCGGAGAGGGAACAAGATTTGCAGAGATAATGAATGAATATGGAAACAAAATACTTGCGATGGGGCCATTGGGTATTGAGGGCGATAAGGGGATGGATGAACTGAGGTCAAGGATTGCTACAGTGACAGGGCTTATCCCGTATATTAAAGAGGTAGAAAGAAAACATATGAGGATCAAGGAAAAGTCTGAAAAGGCATACAGAGAATTTTTTGAAAGTGAAAGGTTTGAAAAAACTTATAAAGATTACATTGAACCGAAACTGGATCACACTTAAATATTCCCCTACGTCATTCCCCGACCCCGATCGGGGAATCCAGCTTTAGCCTTTGAGGCACCCTGTAATTTCGCAACAATCACTAAACAATTCTAATCCCGTGTTTTTGAATTTCATTAGCTAAAGGATTATTGGCAGCAAAGGTTTCTTCCAAAAAAGGATAAGGCTCAATACGGTCATCAATTTGTGCGGCAATACGCATAAGAGACACTCTTTCTTCAAATAGATCATCTGAATAATCGGTTAAAATAACAGCAATATCAATATCGCTCCATTTTGAAGCCACCCCTTTGGCATAGGAACCATACAGGTATGCCGATTTTATCCTGTGCGATTGTCCGGCTTCTTCAATGAATTTTCGGATAGTCATCTCTATTGAAGCTGGGATTTTATCCATCTAAAATACTCCTTTATAATTTTCATCTCTTTCAATGTAAAATCAGATGTACATTTTTTTCGAAATGCCGCTTTTATATCAGGGTATCTTGATTCAATATTATAGCTCGTAATTCGAATTAAGGCATCAGTACTGCGTTCATCAAGCTCCAATCCTGCAATCTTTGCTAAACGAACCAAATTATGTAAGGGCGGGGCATGTTCCTTGTGTTTAACCACATATACTGCCTTAAGTATCTTTTCTATTGCCAGATGCCCGAAAAACAATGAGTAGGAAAAATCGCCTTTTTCCATCAGATGATCTGCTACATTTAAAGCCTCTTCTGATTCCCTTAGCCAGAATCTCTTAACTTCTTCAAAATCAGTTTTTACCTCGGCCATTAAAATCCTCATTTGTTATCTAGCAGGCATATTATCAAAAGAAATGGGCTAATACAAGTCTTGTTCCATCAGGAAAAAAGGCTTATTACCTTGATGATGCCATATCCGTTATACCTATATCAGGCATCTCAAGTTTATCATAGTTGTAGTAATACGCCTCGAATAATTGCCATCTTAATTGACTTCAAAAAGCAATTGGTGGACAAGCACCTGTACCCTCTTTTTTCAATTCACACTCCCACGAGATGGAAAAGGAATATAATTTTAAAGGCTTGATTATTCATTTTCAGAAAAGTAATATGCATCTGCTTCATTGTAAAAAATGGTATTAATTTTATAAATTCCTGAAAATCCCGGTTCATCTTTGTGTATAACATTCAAAATGTAAAGATAGCCGGATCAAGTGAATAAATTGTTAACATCTAAAAAGGAGACCCCATGTCAAAATCTGATTATGAACATTTTAAGAATATGCCAATTGATGAACTATCCGAAGAAGCATCTGGACTAAAGTCGATGTCCACCGGATCAAGGATCGAAC
>JAAZBV010000108.1 GCA_012513605.1 Desulfatiglans sp.
ATATCCTCTTCCAGTAGATATTTTATATGGACAACAAAATATATTGTATGTACGATCAAACCTTAACATTAAAATTTATCCTGTCATTTCAATAGATTTTAGCTTGACGCCAATGCGCGAAGGCGGGAATGACGGTTTATTTAAATCTTCCTCTAAAACAATATAATACTAATCCTTTTAATTTTGGACAGAATTTTTTCTCTTTAATGTAAACTATTTGAATCATTTTTAAAAGATAAATATCAGTAAAAACAGATTCATAACAGTATCAAGAGTGTTGCCATCCTACCCTCCATCTGATATGATCAGCCATTATGACAATCGCCATTATTTATCCACCAACATGTGACACTACAGGGCCTTATCTGTCGGTGCCCATACTAACTGCCTGGCTCCGAAGCCACAATAAAAAGGTATTACCAATAGATGCAAATATTGAGGCCTACAACTATCTGCTAAAAGAAAATACCCTGTCAGATATGCTTAACAGTATAAGAAAACTTTACAGGGCACTGGATGAAAAACCATCTCTCAACCACAGCGACCAGATGAAATATGTGCAGCTATATAATGCTATGGCTAAACTCAATTGGGTCCCTGATAACATAGAGGATGCTGTAAGTGTAATGCGAGACAGCACAGGGGGAAGATTTTTTAATGCTGAAGAGTATGAAAAGGCAGTTATAACTATTGAGGCAGGTTTAAAAATAATAAGCGCCCTTTATCACCCCCTTTATCTGGATTTCCAAAATTATAGAACACCATTTTCACTACTTTCTCCCAGCCAGATAAAGGCAGATGCAGCCACTGATAAAAACCCGTTTCATTCAACATATAAAAGAGTTGCAGACCGAATCAAAGAAAACAATGTCTCTCTTGCCGGTATATCCATTGCCTTTCCCGGGCAGATCCAGCCAGGGTTCTCTCTTGCGGGGTATTTAAGGTCTTGTTTTACGGATATACACATTACTGTTGGCGGTCCTGCAATTACACAGATACTTTTGAGGCATGATCATGAGAATCAGCTGAAGATACTTGGTCCATTTGATACCGCAATTATCTATGAGGGAGAGGAGCCATTTCTTGATCTTGCCAACTCACTCGAAAGGGGTGAAAAACCTGCGGGTATCATTAATGGTTCAATTGATAAACCTATGGAAAAGCTACCTGCACCGGATTTTGACGGGCTCCCACTTGACCTCTATTTTTCTCCAGAGCCTGTTCTCCCCTATGACCCGAGCCGAGGCTGTTACTGGGGTAAGTGCTCATTCTGCCATTATGGGCTTAGCAGCGAGGGTACAGCAAAATATCGTGAACGCAATATCAATGATATAGTCAATCACCTGAAACAGTTGTCAAACCGATGGGGTTGCAAAAATTTCTATTTTTCACAGGATGCTTTTCTGCCTGAAACAGCACACAGGCTGGGGCTCGCTATAAAAGAAAAAAACCTTGATATCCATTGGTCAACAGACATGCGGCCAGAGGCTTCTCTTACACCTGAGATGTGTGCTGACCTGAAGGCAGGCGGGGCGCTGTCAATGGCATTAGGTATAGAATCTGCGTCTCCACGGCTCTT
The DNA here is from genome assembly GCA_012513605.1 of Desulfatiglans sp. Lineage (NCBI taxonomy): Bacteria > Pseudomonadati > Thermodesulfobacteriota > Desulfobacteria > Desulfatiglandales > Desulfatiglandaceae > Desulfatiglans > Desulfatiglans sp. Next base: position 1,580 of record JAAZBV010000108.1, read on the forward strand.
GAAGCTGATAAGAAAAGGGATCACCACAGACACCATGATAACGGCAGTAAAAAGCCTCGCATCAGCAGGCATTGCCGTTGAAGCAATGTGTTTCAACAATTTTCCGACCGAGACACTTAAGGATGCCCTGGCTACCATTGAATTTATCAGGGAGAACAAAAAATTTATTTCTCTATTTATTGATGGCCGTTTCGGGCTTTCTCACGGTTCAAGGGTTGCGCTCAATCCTTCAGAATATGGCATCAGTGAGATATGGCAGGTCTCAGGGGATGAGATAGGAACAGGGCTTTTTTACAGTATCAGGGGAAGAGAGCGCTCCATTAAGGAGCAGACAAAGATAGATAATGCCATTGACAGTTTATCAGCATACTGGTGGCTGCATGATTACCCCTGGGCAGGTTCTCTTTCAACAGTACACACCATCCTGTGGTATGAAAAAAGGGGCAGAGATACATTTAGAAAGAGCGCAAAAAAAGGGCATAGAACCACATTTTCAACGCCCATGACAAAGATAAAAAGCCGTTATGATATAAAGAGCATGGAATATACAGCATTAGAAAATGAGGCAGAGATATGGCAGACCCTGGTTTATGAACACAGGGCAGTGAGTCCTGAAAGATATAATAACCTTGCAGCTAAATTTCCCCTTATCCAGCCTGAAAAACGTTAATCAGATAATCACCTTCATACAGTTACAGAGAGAATCTAATGTAACAGGTGATTAACCCTTGAGTAAAAACCCGCTTTCATAATAATCGCCAATGCCCTTTTCAATAGAATATTCCGGGACAAAACCGATCTTTTCCCTGGCAAGGGTCATATCGCATTCTGTATAGGCCTGATAATTCCCCTCATAGGGGTTTACTATATATTCAGGGGTGCGACTAAGTTTAAGGGTATCATTGAGGAGCTCAACAAGCCTGTTAAAGGTTGTAGCATGCCCTGAACCGCAGTTCACAATACAGCTTTCAGGCGCCACACTTGCGAGCATATTTGCACGAACAACATCCTTTACATAGATATAATCGCGTTTCTGCTCACCATAACAGAAAAGGCGCGGGTTGCCTACCAGCATCTGGTGTGCAAACTGATAGATCATGGTGGAACGAGACCCCTTATGGTATTCCCTTGGGCCATAGACATTGCAGTACCTGAGACCGACAAAAACCACATGGGGATAGAGACTTTGCAGTTTCAGGGCAACTTCTTCCAGCATCTTTTTTGATTCCGCATAAGGGGTGTTCAGGTCACATGGATCAGTCTCTTTATAAGGGGCAGGGTTAAGGCCATAGACTGCCGTTGATGTGGCATATACAATATGTTTGCACCCGTTTTGAATAACATGATGAAAAAGCCTTTCTGATGATTCTACATTTGCCCTTAAGATCTCTTTCCTGTCAGTGATACGGGTATTATTCATAGCGGCCTGATGAAACAGGACATCAACCTTACCAATTCTATCCCAGTCAATGCCAAGAAGGCCAGGGTAGAGGCATTTTCCATCAAATTCAGGAAGTTGCTGCTCAGATTCATGCCCTGTAATAATTATTTCATGCCCCTTATGCAACAGGTGAAGGGCAATATTTGACCCGATAAAACCAGTTCCACCAGTAACTAAACATCGCATATTTATATCTTTCCTTTTTTATTTTTTTATTCCAAATCTTCTTTTACATTTTCAGGATATATTTCAACCTAAAATCATATTATCAATAGCATACTTTTTCAGGATCATCTACCAGATCAGCAAGTATCTTTAAAAGTCTTTCAGGATCAAAGGGTTTATTAAGTATACCGTTTACACAATAGGACTTTAGCCTTTCAATAGTCATATTTTCCATATCAGCATATGCCGTAACAATAATTGTTGGTATAGAAATCCCCTTTTCCTTCATCAGCATAAATGTTTCAAGGCCGCTCAGTATCGGCATCCTGAGATCAAGTATCAGAATATCGATATTTTCTTCCTGCACACGTTTGATTGCCTCATCACCATTTTTTGCCTTGTATACTGTAAAACCATAATCATCAAGAACATCCTTTAGGTTATTTAAAAAGTCGGGGTCATCATCTGCAATCAGTATACCTGTAGGCATAACCTTTTTAATCATGCTCAGTATTTTATCCATATCAAGGGGTTTATGAAGAACCCCCCATGCACCATTTTCCACTGCCTGAGTAATCAGATCCTCAACACTGTAACCCGTCATCATGATTATTTTCGCATTGGGTTTTATCTTTCTTATCTCAAGAAAGCTTTCAACACCGTTTTTACCTGACATCTTGATATCCATAAATGTAAGGTCAAAATCTTTTTCCACCAGCTTTTTGATGGCGGTTTCGCCATCATGGGCCATTTCACACTTATGCCCCTCCATCTCAAAGATATCAGAAAGACTCTCAGCGAAATCCCTATCATCATCCACTATCAAAATATTCAGACTTTTCATAGTAAATCCTCCCATATAGAAATTAATTAATTCCCTGTGAAAGGTATAGTTATTTCCACGGTTGCACCCTGCTCAGGCTCTCCTTTAATATCAAACTCCCATCCATGCTGCTCAACAATCTGCTTAATAATCGATAAACCGAGCCCTACACCAAATGCCTTGGTGCTGAAAAGCGGCTCAAACAGCCTGCTCTTTGCGGCCATGTTAAAACCAACCCCGTTATCATTAATTTTGATTATAATTATATCAGCTTCTCTAAAGGTAGTGATTAGCACATTTCCAGGCTCTTCAGAACTCTTTTCCTCTATAGCCTGATATGCATTTGTCAGGATATTTACAATGCATTGCCTGAAACGTTCACGATCAAGGTTGATTGAGACTCCTGCATTGAATTCTGTTTTTACAGATATACCTTTTGGAGGTTTTGTTTCGTCAAGAACCTCCTTTATCCACTCATCAAGTGATGTTGGTTCAATTACCAGCGCCTTAACCCTTGAATAATCAAGGAGTTCATCTATTATCAGGTCGCACCGCCTGATATTTCTTTCAGCCCGGTCAAGGGCGACCATGACCTTTTCATCCTGCCCTTTCAGACGTTTCCCAAGGGAAAAGACAGAAGTCCTTATAGTGCCCAGAGGATTCCTTAATTCATGACTTACAGTTGCAGTAAGCTTGCCGAGCGTTGCCATCTTTTCACTTACAAGCAGTTCTTTCTGTGCCTTTTCAAGTCTGGCTGTGCGCTCCTCAACCATTATTTCAAGACTCTCACGATAATTATCAAGTTCTGAATCTATTCTTTCACGCATAAGATAATTTGCAAATATTTCAGCAACGAGCTTAAGTCTTCTGATTAATTCATCTGTCCACCTTTTTTCATGTGTAAGAGAGGAAAAAACCATACTCCCTATAAGTGTATCACCGGCAAGGAGAGGCATCATGAGTATGGATCTTGTACCTTCATTTCTTACTTTTTGCTCCCATAACTGTAAATCATCCGGCAGGGTTTCATTTACGCTATGAAACTTGATATACTCTCCCTTTATAAGATACTTTTCAAGTCCGTATCTTCTGGCATTATTCAATGCATCAGGAAAGGCAGGTGGTGCAGGATCAAGATCAGGGTTTGAATAGGTACAAATAAATTTATATACACTGAAATCCTGTTCATATTGACCTATCGCACATCGGTCGACATCCATTAATTGAGCGAATTGTTTAAGCCAAAATTGGAGTTCATTTTCAATATCTTCAACCTTTATATTAATCAATGTTGCTGAAAACTCTGACACAAGTTCCTCAAATTTTAGTCTCTCCTCAAGCTCTCTTTTTGCCTGATTCAGCTCTGTGACATCCCTTATGAAACTGAATATTATCTTTTCATTTTCAAGATAATTACTGTTCACCTCAACATCGTATATCCTGCCGCTTTTATGTATATGTCTGCTCTGATGAAATAAAGAACCATGTTCCACTGTAATATTTCCATCGCTTTTTATCTTTTCTCTGTTTGCAGAGTCATCGATATCCGAAATTTTCATTTTTACAAGTTCATCATGACTGAAGCCGGAGAGCCGGCAATATTCATCGTTCACAACAAGGATATTCTGATCCAGGTCTGTTATCATAAAGCCCACGTTGGCATTTTTAATTATCGAGGTATATCTTTCTTCAAGCAGATGCCGACGTTCCATTTCTTTAATAAGTGCATCGTTTGAACGCCTTCTCAAAATGGCATTTGCGATGATTTCACCAATCAGTTTAATTCTGCGTACAAATTCATCTGACCAGTTATGTTCTTTTGTGTATGTGGCAAATGTAAGATTTCCAATAATCTGGTGCTCGGCTGAAAGAGGGACAATCAATATAGATTTTGTCTTATGTCTTCGGATTATACTGTCATTAAATATAGGAGGTAAATCATCAGGTATCTTTTCTGCCCTGATTATATCACCTTTTGCCAGTTTATCCATAATTGATTGAGGGGCTTGATTACTCCTGTCTGTTGGGGGGGCACCAATAATGGGAACAGTATAAGTAGAAATAACATTTATGCGCTTATTATTATAATCATATTCGTTAACTATCCCTCTTTCCACTTCAAGAAACTCAACGAATTTCATTACCCACGGGTTAAGGTCTTTATCTATATTATCCAGTTTTAAATTAATAAGAGCGGCAGAAAATTCAGAGGTTAATTTCTCAAATCCGAGTTGTTTTTCTATGTCTTCCCTTGCGATTTTCAGCTCGGTAATATCCCTTATAAAACAGCAGATCATACCCTCATTTTCAAGCAGATTAGCGCTTACAAGGACATTGATCACCCTGCCATCTTTTCTAAGATGACTGGTCTCATGGTGAAATGATCCTGTTTCAGCAATATTCCCTTTGTCATTATCTACTTTCTCCAGATCACCTGATATGTCCAGATTGAAGATCTTCATGCTTAGCAATTCATCACGATTGTAACCTGACATTTCACAATAGGCATCATTAACCTCAAGGATATTTGCATCCAGATCGGAAATCATAAAACCAACATTTGCGGTTTTTATAATCGATGAGTAACGTTCCTCGATCATTTGCCGACGTTTCATTTCATCCAGAAGCGCCTCATTTGAACGCATACGCAGGATGGCATTGCCGACAATCTCAGCTATAAGCTTGATCCTTTTAATAATTCCCTCTGACCATCGCCTTTCTTCACGGAAACTTGCAAAAGTGATATTTCCAAATACCATTTCGCCAGTAAGAAGAGGGACAATTATCACCGATTTTGTATTATGTTTTTCAAAAAGACCTCCGAGGTACATCGGTGGCAGGTCATCAGGAATCTTCTCTGCTTTTATTATCTCGCCTTTTCTCAGCTCATCAATAATCTCAATAGGGGTTACATGATTTTGTTCTATAGGTATATCAAGACCCGGCATTGTATAATGCATAAGCGTATTAACATTTTGCTCATCAATCTGATATTCTATTATCAAACCCCTGTCTACCTTTAACAAATCAACAAATTTTTTAAGCCATACCATAAGTTCATCTTTTATTTTCTCTGGTCTGATATATATAAGCGCATTGGAAAACCCAGAAATAACCTCTTCAAACTCAAGCCGCTCCCTAAGATCCTCCTGTGCCTTATTTAATGCTTCCTGGGCGCGCATACGTAATATTGCACTTGCGATAATTTCACCAATTAGTTTGATTCGGCTGAAGATGGCATCCGTCCATTTTCGCTCTTTTAAATAACTTGCGAATGTAAGATTACCTATAATCTGGCTTTCTGAAACAAGGGGTACAACTGCAAGAGATTTTGTATTATGTTTTTCAATAATCCATCCGCGAAAAGGCTCTGACAGATCTTCAGGTATCTTTTCAGCCCGGATCATTGCGCCTTTTTTTAATGCACTCATAACTGTTTCAGGTATTGTAAGAACTGTATCATGAGGAGATGTCTCACTTATAGAATCAGGGACAGTATAATTTACCAGGGCCACCATGGTGCTATTATTATAATCATATTCATTAATAACACCTCTACCTACATCGAGAAAATCTACGAACTTAACAAGCCATGTTTTAAGTTCTTCATTTATCTCTTTTAGTTCAATATTCATGAGAGAAGCGGAAAATTCTGAGAGGAGTTTTTCAAAGGCAAGCCTTTCTTCTCTCTCAATCTTGGCCTGTTTTTCTTCGGTTATATCCCTCATGAAACTGTAAAGGGTTCCCTCCTTTTTATTCAAAGTGCTGCTTACATCTACATCCATAAAACTGCCGTCTTTCTTTTTGTGGATTACCTCATGGTGAATTGCACCTGTGCTGAGTATTACATTGAGTATAGTATCATCATTGTTATTAATTGTAATATCAATATCCGGTATCTTCATAGCAAGCAGTTCATCCCGATTGTATCCGGAGATGCGGCAGTATTCATCGTTTACATCAAGTATATTTTGATCTCTATCTGATATGCAGAAACCGACATTGGCATTTTTCACAATTGAAGAGTATCTTTCCTCAAGCCTTTCCCTCAGCTCTGCCTCTTTTATAAGTGTCTCATGAGAACGTTTACGAAGGATTGCATTACCTATCATCTCCCCTATCAGTTTCAAACGTTTAACCAGATCATCAGGCCACCTGCGCTCGATTCTGTAGTTCAGAAAGGTAAGGTTTCCAATTATATCGTTGGCAGCAATAATTGGCACGATTACTATAGATTTTACATTTTCTTTTTCAATAATTCCATCACGCAATGCTAATGGAAGTTCTTCAGGTATTTTTTCAGCCTTGATACTTAATCCTTTATTGAATATTTCTATTATATCCAGATGAGTTTTATGAAAATATGTCAGAGGCACCTCAATACCTGGCGCTGAATAATTAAGCAGCAGATGAACAATATCCTTTTCGAACAAATGTTCATTGATTATTGCCCTGTCAGCTTTTAAAAATTCAACGAAATTCTTTAACCATTTATTGAGTGCCTCATAAATTTTATCAGGATGTATATTGATAAGATCAGCTGAAAATTCAGAAACAAGCTCTTCAAACCTGAGCCTTTCCTCTTTCTCTTTTTGAGCCTTTTTAATTTCGCTAACATCGCTGATAAAATTACATACAATGCCTTCCTCCTTGAATACATTGGCGCTAACCGATACGTCGATAAAAACGCCATCTTTTCTTCTATGCCTGGTTTCAAGATGAATGATGCCTTTTTGATCTACCATTGAAGATCTTTCTCTCATAACCTTATGCGGATCACCAGAAGCATCAATTTCCCAGATTTTTTTAGAAAGGAGTTCATCACGGCTATACCCAGTCATGCGACAGTATTCATCATTAACATCTAATATGAATAAGCTTGAAAAATCAGTAATCAAAAATCCTACGCTGGCATGCTTCAATATCGATGAATATTTCTCCTCAAGTATCTTTCTTCTTTTAACCTCTTCAACCAGGGCATCTGCCGATCGTTTTCTGAGAATAGCATTGGCTACTATTTCACCAACAAGTCTGATTCGTCTTACCATATCGTCAGGCCATTTATGCTCTTCTCTGTATGTTGCAAAGGTAAGGGAACCAACTGCCTTATTCCCTGCTGAAAGAGGCACAATAATAACAGACCTTGTGTTATCCTTTTCAATTAATCCTCCCCGAAGCAATTCAGGAATATCATCAGGTATTTTTTCCGCCTTAAGAAACATCCCCTTTTGAAACTCCATAATTTCAGCTTCCGGTATATCGTAAAGCTCATTAAGAGGAGTCAGATCAATTTCAGGAACAGAATACTGCATCAGGACCTTTACTTTCTTCAATTCACTTATGTGCTCATTAATCACCCCCCTGTCAACCTCCAGGTATTCAACAAACCTTTTTAACCAGTAATCAAGTTTCATTGAATAATCATCCGGAGATATCAGGGCTGCTGAAAAATCTGAAATAAGCTCTTCAAACTTAAGGCGTTCTTCTAATTCTTTTTGTGTCCGATTTATATCGGTTATATCGCGGATGAAGCTGTATACAATGTTGGGATCCTTTGAAAAAAGGTTACTGCTTATCTCGACATCAAAAATAGTCCCATCCTTTCTTTTATGTGACGTCTTTATTTGAATTGCCCCCTCTTCAGAAGCAGATTTTCCCTCCTCCATTATCTTGTCCTGATTCATTGAGGCATCAATTTCCCAGGTCTTTTTGTCGACAAGATCCTCACGACTGTATCCTGACATGCGACAATATTCATCATTTACATCAATGATTGAGTGACCAGATAGGTCAATGATCATAAAACCCAGATTTGCATTTTTTATTACAGAAGAATATGTTTCCTCAAGATTCTCCCTGTGTTCAACCTCCCTGATAAGACTTTTTTGTGAGCGTATGCGAAGGATAGCGCTGGCAATTATTTCTCCTATGAGCTTAATTCTTTTAATTAAATCATCAGACCAATCAAGCTCTTTCTTATGGCTTGCAAGTGTAATATTACCTATGGCCCTGCTTTCAGATATGAGAGGGATAATTACAAATGACTTAATATCCTCACTTTGTGTCCATTGAAAAATCTCTTCGGGCAGATCTTTGCTTAATCTCCTCGCCTTGATAACAGTTCCTCTGTCATATTCCTGCATCATGGTGTCGGAGACACTGTATCTTTTTTCAAGGGGTTTAAGGTTAAATTCCTCGGAGGTGTAACTCATTAATATTTTTACACTATTTTTATCCCTTTCATATTCACCAATTACACCCCGATCAACCTCGAAAAACTCAACCAATTTTTTTATTAACAGATTCAGCTCATCCATGAGATCATCAGGTTTGCTGTTTACAAGGGTATTTGAAAATTCAGAAACCAGTTCTTCAAATTTAAGACGTTCCTCCAGCTCTTTTCGGGCAATATTTAGATCCGTTATATCCCTCATAAAACTGCATACAATCCCCTCTTCTACATAAAGGTTACTGCTCACATCTACATCAAAGAGATTGCCATCTTTTCTTCTGTGCTTGGCGACATGGTGATTGGCGCCTGATCTCTGGAGACTAAGCCCCTCTTTTTTTACCTTACCCTGATCAAGAGAAGCATCAAGCTCCCATATCTTCTTAGAAATGAGTTCATTGCGGCTGTAACCTGACATGCGGCAATATTCATCGTTAACATATATTATTGATCCTTCTTTATATTCAGTGATCCAGAAACCAACACTGGCATTTTTTAAAATGTTTGAGTATCTCTGTTCAAGTATCTCCCTGCGTTCGACTTCATCATCAAATTTTTTCTGCGAACGCATACGCAGGATAGCATTTGCAATAATTTCACCGATGAGCCTTATTCGTCTTATAAGATTATCAGGCCAGACACGTTCATTTGTATGACTAGCAAGTGTTATATTGCCTAAAACCTGATCACCTATTTTAAGGGGCACTATTACAAATGATTTTATGCTATCTCTTTTCGCCCACTCAAGTATCATGGAAGGAAGACCATCATATATCCTTTCAGCCCTTATAGTTTCTCCTTTTAAATATTCCTTCATCCATGCTTCAGGTATTTCATAGAATTCTTTAAGGGGGACAATGGATTCTCCAGTTACTGTGTAATTGAGAAGGATCCGAATCATATTCTGATCTGACAAATATTCTGTTATTACACCTCTATCCAGCTTTAATAATATCACAAGCCTTCTCAGCCACTGGTTAAGTTCTTTACTAATGTTATCAGGCTTTAGATCAATCAATGTTGCAGAAAATTCGGACACAAGCTCTTCAAACTCCAGGCGTTCTTCCAGATCTTTCCATGCCTGTGTAAGATCAGTGATATCACGTATAAAGCTGTATATAATATTCTTGTTCTTTGCAAAGAGGGTGCTGCTGACCTCTGTATCAAAGATGCTCCCATCCTTTCTTATGTGTTTTGTAATTATATGTATTGACCCCTTTTCAATGGCGATGTTTTTTTCTCTCTCGATCTTTTCCGGATCCATTGATGCATCAATTTCCCAGGTCTTTTTACCGATAAGCTCTTCCCTGCTGTAGCCTGACATGCAGCAGTATTCATCGTTGACATCAATAATAGAATGACTTGATAATTCCATTATCATAAAACCGAGATTGGCATTCTTTATTACAGAAGAATATGTCTCTTCAAGCTGTTTCCTGTGCTCATTCAGTTCAATAAGAGAGTTGTGTGAGCGTATTCTTATAATTGTATTTGCTATTATCTCAGCAATCAGCTTGATTCGCCTGATAAGATTATCTGACCATTTACGTTCTTTTCTGTAACTGGCAAATAAAATAGTGCCAATCACCCTGTTGTCTGCTGAAAATGGAATGATTACCACTGATTTTGTTCTTGTTTTTTCTATAATGCCGTTTCTGAAACTCAGGGGAAGATCATCAGGAATCTTTTCTGCTTTTATTATAAGGCCTTTTTTAAGCTCATCTATTACACCTTCAGGGGGAGTGTAACTTTCCAGAACAGGCGGGATATCAATATCAGCAACAGTATAATTCAACAGACGATGAACAGATTTCCCATCGTCCATAATTTCATTAACAACACACCTCTCAACTCCAAGAAATTCTACAAATTTTTTAAGCCAGTTGTTCAATTCATTTTCAAGTTTTTCCTGTGGTGTTGCAATAAGGGCCGCTGAAAAACCAGATATAAGTTTTTCAAACTCAAGGATTTTTTTGGGGATGCATTTAGGTAGAGAAGGCGATTTTCTAAGACTTTTTTTTTGAACTGCCCCTGACCTCTTATTGCCCTTCTCTATTTTATTGGCCATATCTAATCCTGTTAAGGAAACATATGTTATAGATAGAGTATATATGATTAACTAATTTAGAGTCAAGAATCTTAAATTAAATTATATTTATCCCCTTTTTTATTACTGCATGGATGGGTGCAGTTTTTACAGTCACCTGAACACCTTCGACTCCCGTTTAGGCCGCACATAAGTCCGCATGAACCGCACCCGCTGTTTGGCTCTATGCCATTACCGCTTATCCTGAACGATATGCTGTCCGCATCAACCTTTAAGGGTCTTACATCTTTCCACAGCTCTTTATCAATAATGAATGTAAAACCTTCAACTGTAAACACCTCATCATTTTTTCCGGGTTTTTCCAGAGCCACACCAAAGGTCCTGATGCCGCACCCGCCCAGTGTTATTAAAATCCTGACATGCCCCGGTTTCCTATTTTTAAAAAAATCTTTCAACAATAGTATTGCCCTCGGTGTAATATCAATCATATTCATATTCCTTCAATTTAGAGCCTTGCTCTAAAATAAGATTAACATATGGAAAATCAAATAAATAGTGATCCAGAAAACTGGTAGTGATTAATAGAGATTAAACCGCTGTCCATATCTCTGACAATATGAACAGGATAGAGAAATAACCCATTCATATGGATAATATATACTACAGTAATACTACATATCAAATTTTCCATACACATTAATATACATTTTCATCCAATACACCGCCGTATTAACCCTGTTCTGGTCGATATTTCCAAATTATTATAAACCTTGTTCCTATTTATAATCCTAATATTAATAATATTATTAAGTCGTTAACGGTATATCATATGAATTGACCCGGTTTTATTATTCTCTCTGGCATAAAGATTGAAATGGATATGGGCAAGGATATCAAATAGTCATATCCAGGGGTTTTTAATTAGGAGAGTGTCATGAAAAAATTAATTATTATAATGATATTTACAATCGCCTTCATTTCTATCCCCAATACAAATTCGGCAAATATAAAAATGGATACAGGAACCAGGATCAATTCAACAGTGGATGATATGGGTATTAAAGAGCAGGCAAGCAATAAAAACATAGTTGTTGATAATGCCACAAAGGTCGAGAGGATTAAGCATGGTCTTGTAACAGAAAAGGCCACCAGCCTGAATAAAAGATTATCAGTGCAAAGGGTACCATCTGAAAAACGTGATAAACTATTCGGCTTACTGCTGCTCGCATATGGAGGAAAAAGATGAAATGCAGGATCGCCATATCAGTTTTAACTATCACTTTTTCCCTGCTCATTTCAGGATGTGTCAGCGTTAAGCCCTGTTTTTCAAACGTTAAAATTATGGGATTTAAAAATTCAAATGACATGGTATATAATTTCCCCGGTAATTTTTCAGATGTGCCCTCTTCAGGGAGATTAAGCAGCAGTAATAAGGGTATGATAAACGTCAATAAAGGCAACCTGAAATTCTCTATATCATTTCCGCCTTCGGCCAGACTTGAATTTTAAAACCCTCTTAATTATTTATCTCTTCAACTTTTCAGTAAACCTGTTATTCGTCCAATAGTACCTTGCAATTTTTATAAACATACAATATTGATTATGTCATATGATACATTTCAAACCTTAAGGTCGATAAGGAGATCACTGCATGTCAGAATTTAATTACACCAATACCCTGCCCGGTGTTTCTGATCCGGGAGAGCCCAAAATGCATTTCTGTTTTGAAATAACGCTCACCTTTCCAAGGGTACAGAATATCAATAATATGCCGTCAGGCGCGGGTCGTGGGGCCGTCTATCTGGATCAGGGTGTAATCAAAGGACCTTATCTGAACGGAAAGATAGTACCCAGCAGCGGAGGTGATTACGCCCTGTTCCGTCCTGATGACACAGTAGAACTTAATGGACGTTATATGCTTGAGGCAGATGATGGAACACTCATATATATGCAGAACCGTGGATACCTTTGGGGAAGGTATAAAGACTCCATGAAAAAAATAAAGGCATGGATGTTTGAAAACGGGCCAGAGATATCGCCTGATGAATATTACCTTCGGGCAAACCCTGTATTTGAGGTGGAAAAAGGTAAATATGACTGGCTTACACGTTATGTTTTTGTAGGAATTGGGACACGACAGAAACTGGGAAACACCATCAGATACTATGCGCTTTTGTAAAAAATATACCCTGCTTTTTTTTTCGCTACTCATCTTCCCTCTCCTTTATTACTGCGGAGGAGATAAAGACCCTCGGTCAAAGATAGAGACCCGCACATGGGAGGCAATGGGAACACAAATAAGTATCAGCCTTTGCAGTGATGATAAAAATAGACAGGCGGCCCTGTTTGATGAGATCTCCAGCCGTATAATCCATCTTGAAACAATACTCAGTTCTCATATGGCTGATTCTGAGCTTAATAAACTTAACAATCTCCCTGTGAATCAGAAGATGGAAATATCGAATGAATTATGGGAAGCTGTTGATGCAGGTAAAACCTGGAATATCAAAACCCTTGGCACATTCGACATTACCGCAGGCCCCCTTATAAAGATGTGGAAGGCTGCCGGTAAAAACAGGCTTTTACCATCGGATATGGAAATAAAAAGAGGGCTCAAAAACATGGGGGTAGACAAGATCGTACTTGAAGGGTCAGGCACAAACCTGCTGAAGAAGGCCGAAGTATCCATTGATCTTGGGGGACTCGGCAAGGGATATACAGCGGACAATATCATAACCCTTATTAAAGGGCATGGTGAAACATCTGCGCTTGTGGCTATGTCAGGGGATATAAGGGCACTGGGTCATCGTCCTGATGGAAAACCCTGGCGTGTGGGCATACAGGACCCCCGTTTCCCAGAAAATCCTGATTCGCTTGTAACGGTTGTTGAACTTGCAGATATGGCTGTCTCCACATCAGGAAATTACAGACGTTATGTGGAGATTAATGGTAGCCATTATTCCCATATAGTTGACCCGAGAACAGGGCTAACAGCCGAAAATGTCCCAAGCGTTTCGGTCATAGGGCCTGACACACTTACGACTGATATTATGGGTACAGCCTTAAGTGTGCTAGGTGTGAATGAAGGCACTAAACTGGTGGAGTCCATGAAAGGGATTGAGGCCATTTTTATGGAGGTGGATAATGCAGGGGAGTTAATGCTGACCCGCAGCAGCGGTTATGGCAAGTTTGAGACTTACAATGACACAGGGAACTGATAAAGCTACTTAAGTTCCCTGATCTTTTTAATATCACCAGTCTTGCCAAGCATTATCAATATATCACTGTCTTTAATAACAAAACCTGCCGGTGGGACAAGGATAAAATTATCCGGGACCAGTTCTTTTATTGCAATAATGTTGACATTATATCTTGCCCTCAGATTCAATTCAGCAAGAGTTTTCCCAATAAATTCTCTTGGCGGCCCAACCTGTACAAGATCATAATCATCAGCAAGAGGCACAAAATCCAGGAAATTTGGCCTTGAAAAACTTCGTGAAACCCCGATTGCCATGTCACGTTCAGGATGTATGATCTCTCTTGCGCCAACACGTCTCAATATCTTCCCATGATCTTCATCAATTGCCTTTGCAAGGATATTCTTAACACCCATTTCATGTAGATAAAGGCATATAAGGAGACTTGTGCTTATTTTAGTTCCGGTAGATACAATAACACCATCCATGCTTTCAAGACCCAGGGCGCTGAGGGCCTCTTTATCTGAGGCATCCATTACGATCGCTTCAGATGAATATGGATCAATCGCATGAACTCTTGCTTTGTCTGTATCTATTGCAACGACCTCATTCCCATCTTCATACAGGGCCTTTGCAGCATGAAAACCAAAATTCCCATACGCTGCCTAAAAGAAATACTTTTCCCGAGCCACCGAAAGAGTAATACAGAGACTGTCATTACCCCCAGTCCGCCAATCTGGATCAATAAAAGGATAATACACTGGCCGAAAAGAGTGAAAAAACTTCCTGTATCCACAACCACAAGACCTGTAACACATACAGCGGATGTTGATGTAAAAATAGCATCAACCCATGATATAGAGCCTGTCTTTACTGAAAAGGGCAGTTTTAAAAGCAGGACACCAATAGCAATAGGTGCCTACATAGGCTTGATAATGCTGCTATCCAATCTCGACCATTGCTATCGATTCTGCATTTCCCTCTCTCTTCTCTTTTCTGCGAGCCTTTCAGTCTCATCTTTAAATAGGATGAGGGTCAGGGGACAGGAGTACTGATTTATGTCCGCATATTGACAATCGGATTGATTGCATTGAATAAACATCTCTTTTTTACCATTGATGCTCAAAGAGAGTCTATTCTTCAAACCGATTTCCACCTCTTCAGATACAACATTGCAAAAATAGTCTTTTGCTCGTCCTTTTGCCAACAGATAGTTCCTTTCTTTCATCAGGGGGCAGTGAAAATTCCTGAAATTTTAATTTTGTTTTATAGATAGCATGCGATTTTCCTATTAAAATGCTGTTTTATAACCGGTTATTATTACCCTAAAATTCTATTTTTTAATATAACATATCATTGGTTTTTTAAAATGCATATTTTTTTTGCGTGTTCCATTAAAATGGACCATATTTATATGCATTAAATGAAAATAATATTAGGCGTCATGCCCGTGCAGGCGGGCATCCATTTGCTTTGTATTGAAAACTAAAAATGGTTTCCCGCTTTCGCCGGAATGACGATGGAGGGTTGAATTTCTACCTGTCCATACTATAAAAAAAGTGCTACTGAGGATGAAATCAAAACAAAAATCCTGATGCCGTTCTGGTACAGTGAATCAACAGTTTTGAATAAGTATTGATCCCAGCATAATATTTTACTGTGAATCAGAGAGAATCATATATCTCAATGTTCAAAATCTAATCCTTCATATGATTATAACTATTCTTAAAAACATCAGTAAAAGACAATTACCCCACCTTAACAATCAGTGATGCGCCTGTGTCCCCTGCGGCACACCCGGTAAAGAGGCCATATCCTCCGCCCTTAATAACCAGCTCTTCAATAAGTTCACAGATAAGCCTCCCTGTTGTGGGGGCCTGCGGATGACCATAGATCAGGGAACTGCCATAGTTGTTAATGGACATGGCATCAATATTCATCTTTTTTGCCATATTGAGGTCATTAACAATAAAGGGGTTATGGGTCTTTATAACCTTTATGTCATTTACCTTAAGCCCTGCCTGTTCAAGTGCTTTTATGGCGGCAGGCACAGGGGCAGCTGCCATCCTGGCCTTTGCTGCCCTTGCATAACCATATGATACAATCTGTATCTCAAGGCCAGGCTCCTTACTCAACTCCTTTGCTTTTTCCCTGGTGGTTACAATAAAACCGCAGTTACCATCTGCAGGATGTGTCTGTGTGCCGTATGTAAGCACCCCGTCCGGTTCAACAGGCCTGAGCCCCGCAAGCCCCTCGGCTGTTGTTGGTGTAATGCCTTCATCCTCTTCAACAAGTATCCTCTTTTTCTTTGAGATATTTACCTCAATAGAGAACATGTACCTCTTCTGGAATGCCCTGTTGTCTGCCAAGGAATCAAGGTACTGCTCATATCTCCTTAATGTAAGCTCATCACACTCCTCTCTAGTTATGCCTGCCTCTTTTGCAACAAGTTCCGCTGTCTGGATCATCTTGAGCCCGCCTGACGGGTCATTATTGATGTTATCCATATTCCAATTTTCTGAGATGACCTCACCTCCAGGCCCGTTCGGGTTGGGCCATACAAGGTGCGGCCCGTTTGACATGCGGTCAGACATGAGTGTAAATGCCGTATCAAATATATTTGCCTCGACATTTAATGCGGCCAGATGAATGCAGGTAGCGGCGGTTGTGCATGCCTGATGAACATAGAGCCCGGGTATTTCCTTTTTGCCATCCATTAAAATTGCCCCTGACCATGTATGGGCATAAAACATCCTGTTAGATGCGACAGTTGCCCCATAGTAAAGATAATCCAGCACCGCAGGGTCAATGGCTGAGTGGACAAACCATCTTTTTGCGGTTTCAGCGCCGAGTGTAATAGGGTTAAAGGTTGAGAGCTGTCCCTGCCACTTGCAGAATGGACTTGAGTAGTACCCTTTATAAGGAATATAGGCCCTTGTCAGCATAAGATCACTCCTCCGCTAATGGTTTTATTGTTTTAAAGCTTGTTAAGTATTTATACTAAATCAGCTTATTTTATGTATTATTTATCAATCAATAATAAATTATGGAGAAAATTCTCATAATATTTTACCCCCTGGTATGTCAAGAGATAAAAGAGGTACATATAAAATCAGCCGTCAGGCTCTTCAAACTTGACTTCCAATCCTCTAATATAATATTTGATAACCTTTATATATTTAAAAAACTGGATTATCAGGAAAAGAGGTTAACATATGATAATTGCTGATAGAAAACCCATACCGGAGATACTGGATATGGTAAAGGGATATAAAAAGATACTTCTGCTCGGCTGCAAAGGCTGCGTTACAGTATGCAATATCGGCGGAGCAAAGGAGGTTGGGATACTTGCAAGCATTATAAAGATAGCAAGGAAAAGGGAAGAAAACCCGATTGAGATTCATGAAAAGACACTGGAGAGGCAGTGCGACCCGGAATATGTCGATATGGTCAGGGATATAATTGATGACTATGAGGCGGTTTTAACCATGGCATGCGGCGTAGGCCCGCAATTTCTTTCAGAGAGATACCCTGGCACAAGGGTTTATCCTGCTGTTAACACAACATCATTTGGGGGTGCGGTCAGGCATGGCGTATGGGAAGAGAGATGCGCCGGGTGCGGCACCTGCGTGGTTCATTACTATGATGGATTATGCCCTGTTGCCCGCTGCTCAAAAAGCCTGCTGAACGGCCCATGCGGTGGTTCATCAGGCGGTAAATGCGAGATATCAAAAGAGACAGAGTGCATATGGGACACCATTGTCATGAAAAAGATAAAACAGGGGAGATTGGATGACCTGCTTAATAACAGGCCTGCCAAGGACTGGAGATCATCAAGAGATGGAGGCCCCCGAAGAAGCATCAGGGAGGATATTGCCATATGAGCGAATTCAAATCAGGAAGCAATCTGGAAAAGGTACTAAAGGCTGGGCACTTTGCCTTTACCGGTGAATGCGGTCCTCCAAAAGGGGCAAATGTAGAACATTTGAAAGAAAAGATACATCACCTTAAAGGCATGGTGGATGCTGTTAATGTGACTGATAACCCTACTGCTGTCGTAAGGATGTCAAGCTGGGCAGCCTCAACGATTATTATCGGTGAAGGCATGGAGCCCAACTTTCAGATGGTATGCCGCGACAAAAACAGGCTCGCCATGATGAGCGACATACTCGGCGCATACGCTGTAGGCATACGTAATATCTTGTGCCTTACAGGCGACCATCAGAGTTTTGGAAACCACCCGGAGGCAAAGAATGTATATGACCTTGACTCCATGCAGCTCATCTCTTTAACCAAAAAGATGAGGGATGAGGGCAAATTCCTTAATGACGAAGTGATAGACTGTGCCCCCAGGCTCTTCATAGGCGCAGCGGAAAACCCATTTGCAGACCCCTTTGAATACAGGCCATACAGGCTCGCAAACAAGATAAATGCAGGGGCCGATTTTATTCAGACACAGTGCATATACAATATGGAGAAGTTCAGGGAGTTCATGAAAAGGGTTGTTGATATGGGCCTCCATGAAAAATGTTATATACTGGCCGGGGTATCGCCCCTGAAAAGCGTCGGAATGGCAAGGTACATGGCTAAATCCGTCCCTGGCATGGATGTGCCTGAATCCCTTATAGAGAGGCTCAAGGGCGCAGGCCCCGGCAGGGCGGCAGATGAGGGCATTAAAATCGTTGTTGAACAGATAGAGGAGTTCAAGGAGATGAAGGGTATCAGCGGAGTACACCTCATGGCCATTGAGTGGGAACACAGGGTGCCTGAAATCGCAGAAAAGGCAAAGGTACTGCCAAGGCCGGTATAAATAATTGGAAAACAAACAGGAAAAAAATCCCTTTGCCAGGATGATCCGCGAGACAGGCAGCTCCATAAGAAAAGACCTGTCTGATATATATTTCAAGGCCGGTATTGTCGGCGGAGGGAAGATATGCTACAGCATCCTTAAAATACTTGATGAAATCCCATTAACCAGGCTTAAGATGGAGATAGCCGGTGTAGTGGATATCAACCCTGATGCTCCGGGAATTACCCTTGCCAGGGAAAAAGGGCTTTTCACCTCAAATGATTATCATGACCTCTTTAATATTGATGGCCTGAATCTGATAATAGAATTAACCGGCTCCCTTGAGGTGGTAAAAAGCATTGTTGATGCAAAACCTACCTCAATATCCTTTCTAGATCACTTTGCAAGCCTCCTGCTCTGGGGGCTTTTACAGAATGAGGTTGAGACCGAGTCCCTTGAAAAAAAATTCGGAAATTACATCTCATGGATGAGTAGAAAGAGTAAACTGATCCCTGATTACCTCCCCTACCGGATCATGGTAGTGAACATGGATAAAAATATAGAGACAGTGAATAAAACATTTTTAGATGCCTACCATATAACTGAAGACAACGCCTATGGCAAACACTGTTATGAGATTGATTTCGGCCCATACAGGAACCGTCCCTGCACACGTAAAAATGGAAGATGCTATGTTGACGAGTATATGGATGAGATCAGGGAAAAGGGGATCTACAGCACAATAGAGGAGTATGTTGATACTGATAACAGGAGCAGGTTTGAGGTCGTTACCCTTACACCCATTTATAATGACAGGGGCGAGATCGTACAGATACTTGAAGCATCAAGGGATGTTACTGAAAAGGTAAAGCTTGAACAGGAGGCGCAGAAATCAAATACATTTTTACAGAATGTGATACAGAGCACAGTGGATGGTATTATCGTTGTAAACCAGAAGGGAAAGATCCTGCTATTTAATGAGGGCATGGAGAGGCTTACCGGTTTCAGGGCTGAAGAGATGGTCAGGAATGGCCATATAAGCAGTTTTTGCGATATGGAAACTGCAAGAGAAAACCTGATCAAGATGAGGAGCGGCAATTACGGTCCAAAAGGAAAACTCAACCCTACAAGCATGTCTATCAAAACAAAGAGCGGTGAAGAGATACCTGTAACATTGAGCGCATCTATTATAATTATTGATGGTAAAGAGGTAGGGAGTGTAGGTGTCTTTACCGATATAAGAGAGATACTTGAAATGCGCAAAAACCTTGAAGAGGCCCATTTTCAGCTGGTCAGATCTGAAAAGATTGCATCCATCGGCAGGATGGCCGCAGGTGTTGCCCATGAGATAAATAACCCTCTTTCAGGCATCATGATATATGCAGAGCTCATAAAAAAGAACCTGATGCTCCTGGAATCGAAAAACAATCAGAACATTGAAGATATCCAGGAGATAATTGACCAGACCCTGAGATGTAAAAAGATTGTATCTGATCTGCTCGAATTCAGCAGGCAGACTGTTGGCAAGTTTACCTCCTTCAACCTGGCTATCCTCATAGACAAATCCCTGAACCTGCTTATTAACCAGCCGCTGTTTCAGAATGTGGATGTTATCAAGGAGATAGACGCCAATATGCCTTCTATAGCGGCTGACATGGGCCAGCTCCAGCAGGTCTTTACAAATCTTTTCATAAATGCGGCAGATGCAATGGAGGGCAAGGGACAGCTCAAGATCAATGTCTGCTTTGATTACAAGAGGGAGTATTTTACAATAAAGGTCGCAGACACAGGCCCGGGCATACCGGATGACCTAAAAGAAAAGATATTTGAGATTTTTTTTACTACAAAACCTGTTGGCAAGGGTACAGGCCTTGGATTAAGTATAACAAAAAATATCCTTCAACTGCATGGAGGAAGCATCATGGTGGAGAGTGAGCCTGAAAAGGGCACAGTGTTTACCATAGAACTCCCAATGGGATTTGTTGATCAACAGAAGGAATAACCTCTATTTTCGAGCCTTAAAAATCATGGATAAACAGATCAGAATACTTGTTGTGGATGATGAAAAGGTTATAAGGGATGGCTGCCGACGCATCCTTACTGATAACAAATATGAGGTGCTGTGCGTTGAAAACGGTCAGGAGGCCCTCTCCTTTCTTGAAAATGAACCGGTGGATGTAATCCTGCTTGATCTTAAAATGCCTGTCATGAACGGTGAAGAGGTGCTGGAGCAGACCTACAGGCTCTATCCTGATATCCCTGTGATCATTATCACGGGCCATGTCACCATAGATACCGCTGTTGAATGCATGAAAAAGGGGGCCTTTTCCTTTATTACAAAGCCGTTTCAGATGGACCAGTTCCTGCTTACTGTAAAAAGGGCATCGGAAAAAAGGGCGTTGGAACTTAAGGCAAGGCAGTATGAAGAGGAAAATATCCGCAACCTCTATGATCTCACCCTTGAGAAAAGCAGGCTTAAAACCATTATAAACTGCATGGCAAATGGCGTTATGGTGGCAAACAGGAATATGGAGATTGTCCTTTATAATCCTGCGCTCATGAGGCTACTTGAAATAACTGACCATATGGATTCACCCATGCCCATAACAGGGATCATCAAGGATGTAAATCTGCTAAGGGCGCTTAATGATATCCAGTCAGGAGATATGCCTGAAAAAAAGGCCATCTTCCAGGAGATAGAACTCAAAAAAAACATACTCAGGGCGATTTCAGCCCCTGCATATGGCCCTGACAACTCTATAGTCGGCACTGTTACAGTACTTGAGGATATTACAGCCTTCAAGAGACTCGATGCCATGAAATCGGATTTTGTAAATATGGTTGCACATGAACTGAGGAGCCCTGTAGCAGCCATAAAACAGCAGAACAGTGTGCTTCTGGAAGGTCTTGCAGGGCCACTCAACGAAAAGCAGGCACAATTTCTTGAAAGAGGCAGGGAGAAGCTGGATCAGCTTCTTGATATGATCAATGACCTCCTTGATATGGCGAAGATAGAGTCTGAAAAACAGGAGCATCATCATACTCAAACCGACATAGGAAAGATAATACTTGATACAATTGCCCTTCTTGAACAGCGGGCAAAGGCGAGTGGTATCACCCTTAAACATGAATTAACCAACCTCAAACCTGTTCAGGTTGATCCTGAGAGGATTGCGGAGGTAATCAATAATCTTTTGACCAATGCAATCAACTACTCACCTGAGGGAGGTCTTGTTACTGTTAAGGCGCGCTGCCTGAACCATCTTCTGGAGATCATGGTGTCAGACACTGGTGTGGGTATTCCTGCGTCAGAGATACCCAAGATATTTGATAAATTCTACAGGGTAAAAGACCCCAAAACCAGAAAGGTTATGGGAACAGGCCTGGGGTTATCAATAGTCAAGGGCATAATAGAGGCGCACAACGGCACTATCAAGGTTGAAAGTATGCCAGGAAAAGGGACAACCTTCAGGGTACTTTTGCCTCTTCCTGCATTACCCTGATTCAGGGAGAGCCCTGAATCTCGAGGTTTATCCAAATACTGGAGAAATTTATATATCATTGTTTTTAAAAAGATTATTTATTATCTTGACAGAAGGATTATAGGATGTCCCCTATTTCACTGTTATATACCAAAGCTTGCTAGTCCGGATAACCTATAAAATATAATAAATATGTTTCCAGATTAAGCCACGCGCTGCCGATAAAGGATTTAAGGTTTAAAATTGTATCGGATAAGTATACCATTGTGAAATCCATTATTTACCTTCATATCGGTCAATATTTTGCCAGCAAAGACCCTGTGATTATTCAAACTATACTTGGCTCCTGTGTTTCAGTATGTTTTTATGACCCGGTTACAAGGATAGGCGGTATGAATCATATATTGTATTCAGGAGAGGTGCGGTCTTCATATGATTATAATGCCCGCTATGGAATAAATGCCATGGAACTCCTGATTAACGAAATGGTAGGGCTTGGGGCAGTTCGTTCCCGCCTTATTGCCAAGGTTTTTGGGGGTGGAAACATGTTTAATTTCGATCAAAAAAACCAGCAAGGCATAAAGAATACTGATTTTGTCATCAGATTTTTAGAACTTGATGGGATTAAACTTGTTGCCCAGGACACAGGAGGACGTTTTTCCCGCAAAATTTTATTTCATACTGATACCGGCAGGACATTATTAAAAAGAAGAAAGGCAATTATCAATGTAAATAAAAAAGGCAAGGACTTTATTGATACCACAAAGAAGGTCAAGACCATCCCCCAAAAGCCTGGTGATATAACCCTTTTCTAGTATTTGATTTTCAAAACATGATTAATAATTGCGTTGTATATCATATAATGCAAGTATTACCTTATTACCAAAGCCTTTTATGAGGGAGGACATGCAAACAGCAGCGAGTAAACTGACAAAAAAATATCAAGCAACCGTTCCGGAGGCGGTAAGAAAAAACTTAAATTTAATGGAGGCAGTACGTCAAAGTTAGAAATACTCAAAAACAGGCAGGAGAGACTTAAAGGGGGAATAACCGCTTTGCTTGATGATTTCCTGATTGGAAGTATCGGAAAGTCCCCTTCCATGTCAGGTCATAACCTGACTACTAAAGTGGATGGTAAAACAGTTACTTTATATGCCAGAAAGGCTATTGTCCCAAAAGCGTAGAGGATACATATTTTGGAGACAATTATGAAGGAATCCTTATCCGTGACCGTTATGCGGTTTACAATGGCATAGGAAAAGAGTGGCAGGCATGCCTTGCTCATATTCGAATGAATGCTAGCGAGGTAAAGCAGGAACATAATCTTATTCGTCACTCAGTCTAGCGCATATTGGGTGTTAAGGATAATATAAATCTTTGATGCTATTCTATTGAGCAATTCATAATATATGGGCATGTCTGCCCTGCTGTAAACAGATCAGGGTTTCAGGGTATACTTAATTGGCATGGTAAACTCTGCGGCTACAGGAGGCGGGGGAAAAGGCTGGACACTCTTAATAGCAGCAATAACATTTTTATCCAGCAGGCTGTAACCTGAACTGGTTAACACCCTTATGTTTTCAACGTTTCCTGTCTTAAGCACCCTGAATGAGACCTCTACAGTCCCCTGCCACTTCATTCTTCTCGCGACCGCCGGATAAACAAGGTTGCTGGTAATAAGATCTTTTACATAGTAAAAATTCGCATCCACATAATGCTTTTCCTGTGAGATAGCGCCATCACCTGATGAAGCACCACTCATGCCATATTCGTAAGAGGTATTTACAGGATTTTGTTCAAGGTACTCATTTCCCCCGGGAAAGGTCTGTGAAACAGCCCCTGTATTTATGTCTGTGACACCTGTGTATGCAGTATCCTTAATAATCATGGGATTAACTGATGTAACTGCCTGATCTCTTTTTACAGGGGGTGTGATCTCTTTTGTTGCGGTTGCATGATTTACTATCTTTTTTTCAGGAATGGTTTCAGGCTTTGTTTCCTTCCTTATAACAGGAGGGGACGCGAGTTTCTTACTGACTATATTCTTTTCAGGCATAGAAGATCTCCCCGCATGAGAGGCAATCTTCATGCTCACAAGGTTTATCTCTACCACCTTTTCACCGGGAAGAAGCCCGCCCTGGTTTTCAAATTTGAGGGTTATCAGGCAGAATATAATGAACAGATGCAGTAGCACCGAGGCAAGTATGAATCTTGATAAGTGTACCACCTTATGGGTATCCCCCCGGCCGCTTAAGCCCAGGGGGATATCGATATCACTATATTGAGATTGAGAGAGATACATAGGCTGTAAAGGGCGCTCCAGTCATATATGTCGAACCAAGGGTCTGGTAATCGGTTGTGTTGATAATGCTGATATATTCTTTGTCAAAAATGTTATTAAATGTCACTGACAGATCCAGTTTTTTCATGCCAAACCGGTTCACCTCTTTGCTATATCCAACCTCAAAATCAAAGATAGTGGCTGTATCTATCTTCTCATTATGGACAATGTCGCCATACCTGCTTCCTGTATATCGCATGATAGTTGAAAAAGTGAAATCACCCAGCGTGTATGACGCAATCCCCTTGAACATCACCTTCGGCGCATCAGGCACCTGCTCCCCATCAACCGGGACAATGGCCCCTGAAGAATTTCGGAGATCCTGAGTATAGTTAAACCTGTTATATGAAAATGAGCCATATAATGAAAGGTGTTCAACCGGCACAGCCCCAGCCTCCAGTTCAAATCCATATGCCTCGGCCTTTGCATTTGAGGCAGGGAAATAGATATTTAATGTATCGTCATAATAGATGGCAAGTTTGTTTTTGTGCCTTGCATAGTAGATTGTTGGAACCACATAGAGTCTTTCGGTAATGTACCTCATGCCCAAATCAAAGTTATCTGCTATCTCAAGCTCCTGCCTGTTCCAGAGCTCCTGAAGGGTAATACCTGCCGTGTAAAAGCCCTGTTTCTGGGAAATAAAATAGGGGTAAAGCTGTACGGAAAGCCCATAGTTACGTCCATAGGAAAAATAGCTGCTCAATGAATCACTCAGGATATAACTTGCCCCGAGATTGGGCAGAAATTCAGTAAAATCCTTTTCACGGGCGCTTGAATTTTGCTCCACTGTAGAGGCCATACCAAGGGCTGTTTTATAACTTACATCACCGATGCCTGTCGTTATATATGTCCTGATTTCGGGCATCTTGTAATCCAGATATTTCAGGCCTCCCTCAAGGGTAAAATTGCCCACACTGTATTTTCCGGAAACAAACGGCTGGTTCTGTTCATGCTTTGTCGGTGCTGAAAGTATCTGCCACCTGTCAAACTGCAGACCTGTGCCTGTTACCTGATATAGCTTCATTGCTGTGGGAGGGCCGGGTCTCTCCTGTTTCAGGTAAAAGTAACCCATATCGACCTTCATACCCTGCATATCAGTGGAGTATTGCGCAAGCATGCCGTACATGTCATGATCAATAGCCCAGTTGCGTACACGGTTTGCGCCGCTTTGTATGGTGATAGTCTCAAAAAAATCACCCTTATCCTGCCAGTAATAGGGTTTAAGGTTAAATTTCGACACATCGCTTATTCTGTATTCCATATCAAGAAGCAGGCTCAGGTCTTCAAAGTCGCTCCTGTTGTAACCGTAATAGTAGTAGTCTGTACTGCTATTAGTATATTCAAAATTATAATAATCTGAGAGGGAAGACACCTGTGAATAACTGAGTGAGCGGTAGGTATTGAGATCTGCATCATTATAGATTGCGTAGCCATTCACCTGTATCCTTTCCCCTATTTTCTGAGAAAGACCAAGCATGGCGTTAATCCTGTCTGATTCCCCCTGTCCTTTCCACTTGTCACCACCTGCATCAGAAAAGGAAATAAAACCGCCGGTTCCGGCAGCTAACAGGCCTGTATCAACCCTGAGAAAGCTTCTTGTAAAGCTGTCGCTGCCAAGTGACTGCTTCAGGTTAATACCGAATGCCTCCTTTGGACCTTTGATATCCATGTCTATCTTGCCGCCAATATTGGTGAGCCCAAAGGCCTGATCCGCTGGTACACCACCCTTGTAAATAGAGACACTTTCAAAGTTTTCCATGTCGTAAATTGTCATACCTCCACCCGGCCTTCCGCTGATCGGGACATCTTTCACATTGACAGGTGATCCCGGATTTCCTCCGCCTGTCGGTTCAACACCCCTGAACCGAAACGATTCATGGTAATTGCTTATGTCAGCAATACCTGATGGATCAACGCTCTGCTGGTTCACAGATGGCATAAGGGTTATTGATTTATGGGGTGACATGGCAGCAGAAGGACCCTGTGCGGTTATACCCTTTTCTGTAACCTTTATGCTTGTGTTGGTTTCAGTAAACATAGGCCCGATGAAATCCTGTTCCTCGAAATTGCCTTCAATCTCGGTCTCAGGAAGATTGATTTTTACCTCTTCAGAAAAGACAGAAGGAGATACAAAAATTGTGCATGAGAAGATCAGCATGAGAATTCTTTTTATCATTTTTTAAAAACCCCATTAAAATGGCAAAGTAAACCGTTCAATATAAATTTATAATTTGTATTACCCTGATAATAACCGAAAATATCGGGTAATACATCTCATATGTTTATTATAAGCGTCAAGATTATTTTTTTAACATGCATTAATTTCAGGGTGAATATTGTGGAAAAAAAGATTTTTTTATCCTTCTGTTCATGGGGAGATTATCATGTAAATGATAACAGGAGGCGGAAATGCAGATTAATCAGTCAAAAGGTTAACGAGGGATGAATACCCCCCGTTATTTAATGAACCTCAACCTAATTCCTTATTTATCCAGTTGAGATAATCCCTGTTACCTTCAAGTACAGGCATGGCGAGTATTTCCGGTACACCATATGGGTGAAGTCTTTTTATCTCCGCCTCAAGTTTTTGATATTGTTCCCTGGTTGTTTTCATAACAATGCGCCAATCCTCGCCCTTGAGTAACCTCCCGTTCCACATGTACATGCTCTTTACCGGGCCTGTAATCTGTACAATGGCTGCAAGCTTTTTTTCAATAACACTTTCGCCGATCTTTTCAGCGGTCTCAAGGTTAACAACTGATGAAAATACCTGTATATATTCTGTCATAATTATTTATCACCTGCTTTTATATTATCATCTCTGGGGATATCTGCATGAACGACACGGCGCTGGAACTTCCAGCGCCCCTTCTCTCTTATCATGGTATCTTCATAATGGCCCACGAAATAGGGTTGTGGACGATCCGATTCACCGGTAACCACAAATACCCACTTGGTTAGAGCACTTGCTTTGTCGCCATTTACCTGAATCGTTTCATTAGTAAACAGATGCACAGACTGGCTTATTGAAGTATCTTTACCAATCGTTTTTTCCATCAGGTCGCAGATTGCCTTTGATCCCTTTGCACTGCCAAACCCGCCGATCCATTCCCCTTCTGTCTCTGCAAAAAGTTCAGAAAAGGATTTAAAATCTCTCTTATCCAGAAAACGCCCGTAATCCATTAATAGACATCTTATCTCTTCCCGGTCTTCCAAGCTTTTCAAACGGGCCTCAATTGATACATTTTCAGAAGAGGAAGTGCTATCCCCAGCCAATGCCTGTAAAGGATATATTGCTGTTACAAGAATAGAGGCAATCACGAGTAATAATAAAAATGTTTCCGGACTGGCGTTATGCATTTTCGTATCTCCATCGCTAACCCGGAAACCACAGGTCTCCGGGTTAACCTAATCTATTTCATCAGTTTTTCTATATGCTCCTTTACTGCCTCTGCCCAGATCTCATACCCCTTTGTTGTGGGGTGAAGGGCATCACTCATGATA
>JAAZBV010000109.1 GCA_012513605.1 Desulfatiglans sp.
ATTTATATAAATTACTACTACTGTTCACATGGTCTAAGGCTAGAGGTATGACTAAAATAACAATTAACACTAATTTGGCTTGACAAGTGGTCCCATAGAAGAGACAAGGCATGCCTTGTCTCTACATCTGATTGCTTGCACGTCATCCATAATAGTCTTGCTGATGACAGTGGAGATATAAAAACAGCATTTATAAATATTTTATTCAGGTTATATATGGCAAATACCGCAGAAAGATTTTTA
This sequence comes from Desulfatiglans sp., assembly GCA_012513605.1. NCBI lineage: Bacteria > Pseudomonadati > Thermodesulfobacteriota > Desulfobacteria > Desulfatiglandales > Desulfatiglandaceae > Desulfatiglans > Desulfatiglans sp. Next base: position 244 of record JAAZBV010000109.1, read on the forward strand.
AGCGAGCAAGACAGGAAAAAGATTGATGATGCTGTAAGAGATGCAGAAATGCATACATCGGGCGAGATTGTCCCGATGGTTGTATCACGAAGCTACCATTACCCCATGTCAAATGTTATAGGGGGCATGATCTTCGCATTTCCTCTCTCCCTCATATTGACCTATTTTGTTGGCGGGTGGCTTTGGATTGGTAATTTTAACCTTTTCCTCTTTATCGGGATAATCACTGTACTATTCATACTGTTCAATCAGTCTATTAAATATACCTCCGGCCTCAAGAGGTTTTTTATCTCTGATAAGGAGATTGAAGAGGAGGTTGAAGAGGCAGCCGTTACAGCCTTTTTCCATGAAGGGCTATACCGCACAAGGGATGAGACTGGCGTACTGATATTTATATCGGTATTTGAGCACAGGGTGATGGTTCTTGCTGACAGGGGCATAAATGCAAAGGTAAATGAGGGCGAGTGGGATAATATTGTCAGTATGATAACAGAAGGTATAAAAACAAAAAAACAGACAGAGGCCATATGCAGGGCCATTGGTGAAACAGGCAGGATACTTAAAGAACACTTCCCCATAAAGGCTGATGATACAAACGAACTCAAAAACCTGATTGTTGAAAAATAGGCTGAAGCTATTTAGGCTGAAGGCTATTAGGATTTTATGGAACAATATTTAAGATCAACTGAGATAATAGACTGGAATAATCCTGAAATAATATCAAAGGCAGCAGAGCTTGCAGCGGGAAAAGGCGCTGATACTGATGTTGCAAAATCATGCTTCGAATGGGTCAGGGATCATATCAAACACATTGGCGATTATAATATTCAGACCGTGGCGGTGAGTGCATCTGAGGTATTATTATCAGGTTCGGGTGTATGCTATGCTAAAAGTCATCTGCTTTCTGCGCTTTTGCGTGCAAATTCAATCCCTGCAGGGCTTTGTTATCAAAGGCTAAGCAGGGATGATAATGGTGCGCCCTTTTGTTTACACGGGCTTAATGCTCTTTATCTGCCCGAAACCGGCTGGTATCGGTTAGATGCAAGAGGTAACAAAGAGGGTGTAAACGCACAGTTTACTCCTCCAAAAGAGCAACTGGCATTTACGGCTAATATTGATGGTGAAATCGATTTTCCACAGATATTGTCTGATCCTCTGCCAATAATAATCGAGGTGTTGAGAAAATATAAAAATAAAGATGAGCTTTGGGATAATCTGCCGGATATCCAATCTATATAGCCGCCTTGAAAAATAAGTCGTCATGCCCGCGAAAGCGGACATCCAGAGGATCTTTGTAAAGCCTATGAATTCTAGCTTTCGTGAGCATGACAGAAATGAAGATACTAAATTATTTTTATCGTGAATCATATGTAAGGCATAGTTTTAATTATTTATAGCAGGGTTTTCACTGGAAAGTCTGATAAAACAGTATGAAGTATAGTAGAGGTCTGCTCCTGTTTGGTTTATATTTAATCAGGAGCGGACCCGTTTTTACTTAGTTTCTCTATTAATCACATGCTATTCAATCGGTTCAAGTGGCCAGCCCATTGATGGCGCACTGGGACCTACTATTGACTGGATCAAATCCACCTCACCGTCCCTCATCCTGAACATGTGGCAATCCACAAGGCCGCTTCCTGTGGGGTTTTGTTCATTCGCTGTTGCCCCGCCGCCAAACATCATAAATGCAATGGAAAGCCCTTTTTCAGTATCAACCCAGACCCGTCTTGGCCCGTGGTTCATACTCACGCCAATTCTTTTTCTGAAGGTTACTGGTGAACAATCGTGGTCTGGTGTTGCCATAAAGCCATTCTCCCAGCGATCGCATACCTTGGCAAAGGGTACGCTTACAGTAGAACCCTCTGCGAACAGGGCAAAATAATTATCTGCCGCCTCTGCCAGGGCCTTGCGCGGTGCACGTTTATCAGGGGGTAAAATCGTATCCCAGTCCTGATTTTTAGTATTGAGTACACCCTCTGCATTAAAGGCAAAATCTTTTTCCCGCGCTACGATAGTTTCAATCTCAGTGATTTTGCCATTTTCCACCTTAAGCCTGTTGGCAAAAAGGATCGGCCTTACAGCCCCCTCTTTGGGCATTTCTTTTGGGCCTGCAAAAAAATTGGAGACATCAGCTCCTCCTCCGGGGGCTCCGGGCGCACCAGCCGGGGCCTTTGCAGGGGCAGGAGCTGCACCGCCGGCCATACCAGGGGCTCCGCCCATGCCGCCACTTCCAACTGTTTTAGAATCAAAAGGTTCTTCAATTACAGAAAGTGTAGCAGTGACACATTTTTTGGTATCAACCAGGGTGCGTCTGAGCAGGGGCTTGCCAGCGGTTTCCCAGAAGCCTTTTCCAACCTCTTTTGGTATGCCATTTTCAGTAAATTTCACAGTAGGGGCAAGAGGAAGGCCTGATGTCTTGTGCGCCTGAATGGCCTCAAAGTACATATCTGTTATCTTGGTGAGATTTTCACGGGTGCAACTCTCTTCTCCTGCAAGTGCATTTGAGCCAGCAGCGCATACAAATGCAGTAAGACAAATCTTCGCTAACAATAATGCTATCCTTTTCATCTTTGAATCCTCCTTAAAAATAAATAACAATAAAAAATAGAAAACAAGAAGCTGGTTGATAAAAAATATTTTTTGAAGGAAGGAGTATATGGAGCAAAGGGTTGTGTGTCAATAGAAACCCTCCATTCATAATTTTGAATTTTGAATTGAAAATCCCTTGCTTTTAAAGACAACTGGCTGTAAACCAAGGGCATCAAACCACATTCAACAAAAATATTGAATTTACAACTTTTCTTGGGGGAAACACATTATGGCCCGAATGACCAAAGAAATGATTGATATGCTTGAAGCAGTATCTTTTGCAATCCTTGCCACCGCCACACCTGATGGAAATCCAAATGCCGTGCCCATTGGTGCAAAGAAGATACTGGATAATGAGACCATCCTTTTGTCAGATCAGTTTTTTAACAAGACCCTTGCGAACATGAAGGCTAACCCAAGGGTCTCCCTTACCTTTTGGAAGGATCATGGGGGATACCAGATAAAGGGCGCTGCAACTATTGAGACAAAAGGCAGCAGGTATGAAGAGACCGCAAAATGGATCGAAGATATGGGGAAAAAAATGGGGTATCCGCTGAAATCCAAGGGTGCGGTGATCCTCAAGGTAGAAGAGATATATTCCATCGGTGCCGGGCCGGATGCAGGCAAGCGGATAGCTTAAGAACATTTTATCTTATACCAAAGGTCATTGTCGGGTAGCCGGGGGATGTTACCATCCCCAAGCCCCCTAAGAACCGTACGTGAGACTTTCACCTCATACGGCTCAAGCATTGATAAGGCATTATTACACACCCGGCTGTGAATTCAGTGTTAAACGATTATTGAGATAGTCACGCCATTTACTGTCATATGGGTTCACTTCCGCTTTGATCTTAATGTGCCTTTTAATATGGATGCTTCCTAAAAGTAACAAGGGTTCAGGATTATCTTTTTCCATAAATCTCCAGTCTCTATTGGCGATCTTCTGAAAATATTTATTCTTAACCCAGAACAACGGCTTATTAGGATGCCTCCTCCTGGCCCATTTCCATGTCATCTGCCAGAATGCATGATCCAAACTGCAAAAGACCTTGCTGCTGACAACATGCTTGTAATAGTTTGCCCAACCCCTGATAAGCAGGTTGAGTTCACTTATTACAGTTTCTGTCTTCTCCGTTTTATGGCTCTTCAGGTAATCCTTAAAACTATCCTTGATCCTTCTTATACTGGACTTAGCCGGTTTTGTCAGTAGTTTTCCTTTATATTTCCTGATGTTAAAACCCAGGAAGTCAAAACCATCATCGATATGCGTAATAATAGTTTTATCTTCTGACAATGAAAGGCCACGGGTATTAAGAAACTTTTCTAATAATGGCTTCACATGATCCTGAAGCAGTTCCTTTGTTGCACCAGTTATTATGAAGTCATCTGCATATCTGATAAAGTGAACCTTCTCAGACTTTTTGAACCTTTTACTTAGAAGGCTTTGAATACCATCCAGAGCCATGTTGGCAAGTGTTGGTGATATTATTCCCCCTTGGGGAGTTCCTTCTGTTGTAGGGTTGTACATATGCCTTTCAAGATAACCGCATTTCAGCCATTTCCCCAGCTTCCTTTTATTCATGGGAATATTCTTAATCAACCAGTTATGGTCAATATTATCGAAGCATCCCTTGATGTCCCCTTCAAGAATCCATTTGGCACTACCTGATAACCTCAGCGCATTATATGCACCATCTATGGCATCCCATGCTGACCGATATCTCCTGAAACCATATGAATGATGGTCTCCGGTTTCTTCTGATACGGGAGCAAGACCTAAAAGATCAAGAGCTTGTTCCACTCGATCGTGCATCACCGGAATACCTAACGGCCTTTTCTTTCCATTCCTTTTGGGAATGTATATGCGCTTGAGAGGTTTAGTTTTATAGTCGGGAAGATTTAATCTTTGCAGAGTCTCCCATCTCTTTTTTGGTGTATCTATTAGATAATTATCAACACCTGGCGTTCGTTTGCCACTATTGGATATCACACGCCTTATTGCCAAAAGCTTTGCAGCGTGTGAATTGGCCAGCAGTCTTTGAAGACCACGAACCACTTCTTTTAATCCATTCTTCACTGCCTTCACGATACGCGCCTGAATACCGGATACTACTTGCCTATGTTTGTTCCAATCTATGGAATTCCACCAAGACTCATAGCCTGTAAGGCCGTTAATATCAAAGTATGATATCATCTGTCCACACCAATACAGTTATCCGTTCAGAACGTTTCCCGTGATTCAACACCGTGCCGGAAGTCTGCTCTCTTTCGAGCCGGGCAGATTAAGAACCCGTATCCAACCCATTACAGGTTGGCATTCGCTTTCTCCAGCCTCCTCTACCCGCATTCCCATAGGTTTCCCTTTCGGTCAACTGTCCCACTGCTGGGAGAAATACGGGCTTACCAAGTTCCGCCTTTAATACACAATGGGTTAGCGCCTGTCTATCCGCCGGTAGGAATCATCGATCACGTGGGATGACACCGGAGCGTCCCAACCATACCTCTTGCCATTTTGGCTCAGGCTTAACAGCACATTTAGCCTGTTCGGCTTAACGACGTTTATCAACAGTTCACATATGTTGCGCATACCATCATTTATAGCTCCCATCCGGATCTGTGCTTCCAGAGTTGAGGTCCTCTCACGATTCTCTCTCCAAGCATAATGCCAAGGGCTACATTGTCCTTCAGGCTTCACACAAAACCATTACTGGTAATGCATGCCGAAGTATAAAACTGCTGGTGATACAGCAGGTTGGATCAAGTCCAACAATATATAAAGGCGACTTCTTGTCGCACCCAGTGCAGGCCATTGTTAATGTAGATGGAAACAATGCAACAATATGGGTAGTCTGGACAGGTTTTATAAATGAAGATATTAAAGGCGCCCCGAAAATACTTGAGCAGGGAACAGAATTTGATGAGCTTGTTAAGGTTAAGGGCCAATGGCTTATCAAAAAACGATACATTACCGCTGACAGCGGTTTATCGACAGGTGACTGGCCCAATTATAAGCCCAGGAGTTTCAGATAATGAAAGGAGGAGGGTCCGTGCTTGATCAGGACCTGCAATTTAAAAATGCCATTTTGCACTAATCAGAATTGCCCCGACAGATTAAAAAACGGTCGTTTCGCAGAATACAGTGATGGTATTACAGAGTGCCCCGCATGCAACAGCCCACTCACAGACAACCCTGTTGTGCCTGACCGTAATGTTAAAAAGATTTATAATGATCTTCTCAGTAAGATAATTAATTATACTGGTCTAAAACTTGATACTGATCTGGTTAATAAAATCCTTATTACTGTTGGCCTCTTGTTAGTTTTTCGTCTGATGTATATCATTCCTTTACCCGGAGTGGATATTTCAAGACTCCCTAACAACACCAGGCTCTCAATAGGTGCTCTGGGAATTATGCCTTATTTTAGCGCCTATATTTTGGTGGAGATATTCTCCCTGATACTGCCTCCTTTAAACAGATGGCGGCAGGAAAAACATGAAGGGCGCAGAAAACTTGGTGTTACAGCAAGGTGGCTGACACTTATCCTGAGCCTTGTCCAGGGATCAGGAATAGCCATATCCATTTCAAAAATGTCTCGTCCGGATGGATTACCGGTACTTGCCGGTGCAGGGCTGGAATCCGGTCTTATCATAGTTATTACATTAACTGCCTGTGTTTTTATTAGCCTGTGGATTGCTGACCTGATCACCTCCAGGGGGCTGGGTAACGGCATAAGCATGTTAATCTTTACAGGGGTTATAGCCAGCCTGCTTTCAGATATTGGTTTTTCATTCCATAGCACGATGTCTGTTATGAATCGAATGGATGGTCTGGTAAAGATATTTATAATGCTTTTGATACTTTTTGGTTCAGGGGCCTTAAGCGTGTATATGGAGAGACGTAAATACGATCTTAACGTGAGGCTTAAAAACAACAGCAATGCTGTTATGCCTTTTAAATATAATATCTCAGGTATTATCCCTGCTGCCCTGGCAGTTAACATTGTTTTAACACCAGCGAGCGTCACTTATTTTACCAGGGACTACCCTGATATTCTTAAATACTTCCAGTATGGCACCTGGAGCTATTTTATAACCGTTACAATAATTATGGTTGTCATCTATTTCTGGTTTACAGCCATGTACTATAACCCGGATAAGATCATTAATTTTCTAAGATCAAAGAACGCTGAGCCGCTCCTCTCAAATGATGTTTCATTTGAAAAAATGCTGGATAAAAAATTCACTACTCTCGCCATATGGGGTGTGGCATACCTGTTTGTTTATTCAGTATTATTAAACCGGGGACTTTTTTATGCCTGGATAATATTCAGCGGGATAACTGTTATCGAGTTTGTTTCTATTTCTCTTGATATTATCAATGATGTGAAGGCCAGGAAAACATATGGTAAGTTTGTAAAGATAGATGAATTTCAAAAACCCTATGAGGCCGGGTTCATAAAGAATCTTCTTGATCAGAACGGCATTTCATGTTTTTTAGAGGGTTACCATTTAAGGAGTCTATTTTATTTTTTCGGACCTTATATCGGGATATCGTTATATGTGCAGAAGGGTAAAGAGTCTGAAGCCCTAAAGATTATTGCTGATTCATAACCTTGAATCTTGAATCATTTTTACGTTTTAAAAAGGTTAAGATATGAATGTTTTATTAGTAGGAAATAATGGAATGCTGGCCAGGGACATTGAGCCCAGGCTTAAAAGTGCTGGTTATAATGTAACCGGGATCGATATTGATGAACTGGACATAACCAGATCCGGTGATGTTAAGCTGTGTATGGATTCAAGGTGCCCTGATATTGTAATAAACTGCGCGGCATACACTGCGGTTGATAAGGCTGAATCAGAGACTGAACTTGCCTTTAAGGTTAATAAAAATGGCCCGGAGAATTTGGCTCTCGCATGCAATAGGATGAATATCCCCCTGATCCACATTTCAACAGATTATGTTTTTAATGGCGCTGCTACAATCCCATACAAAGAAGATGATAAGGCCAATCCCATGAGTGTATATGGTAAAAGCAAGTGGGAAGGGGAGGAGGCAATAAGGAATTGCCTTAATAACCATCTTATTATCCGCACAGCCTGGTTGTACGGAGTAAACGGCAATAATTTTGTAAAGACTATGATAAGGCTCGCAAAAGAGAGAGAAGAAATCAGGGTGGTTAATGATCAAAAAGGCTGCCCGACCTGGACGGGAGATCTTTCAGATGCCCTTGTTGCAATGGTAAACCGGATCACCAAGCAGCAAAAGGATGTAAAGTGGGGCACCTATCATTACTGTGGAGATGGAATAACATCATGGCACGGCTTTACTGAGGCAATTATCTCTAAGGCAAAAGAGTGGGAGTCGTTCAGGATACAGAAAATCCTGCCAATACCTACTACAGAATATCCAACCCCTGCTAAAAGGCCCATGTGGTCTGCAATGGATTGTACGAAACTCAATAAGGCATTCGGGATCAGGAATAAAGACTGGAAACAGGGGTTATCCGATATGCTGGAAGAGTTGTATAGAACAAAATAAAAAGAGTTATTTCCTTGTAGATACAAGGCATGCCTTGTCTCTACATAAATACCGGTCGGGAATAAATCCCGACCCTACTAAAGACTCCTTAAAGATATCTATTCCTTTACTGATTCTAGGATTATGGCACCACCTGTCAAGCAGGAATCCAAACACCAAACGTCATTCTCCGGGTGATCCGCAGGCACCAAGGTTATGACGTGACAGGTCGGAGAATCCAAACATAAAGCGTCATTCCCGCGCAGGCGCATCGGCGTAAAGTTAATGAGATCAACGTACCAGATGCAATTTGTTTGGAGGCAAAAATGGTACAAATTCTTCTGTAGGGTGGGGTTTTATACCCCACCGAAAAAGAGGTGGCATATAAAATGCCACCCTACATTTTAAAAGGAGCGCCAAATAATATACTTAAAAAATCTTTTTTGCCTTAGCTTGACGTCAATGCGCGCAGGCGGGAATCCAGTTGTTTTTGTTTTATGATTTTTAGAGGCTGTCAACTGTTTAGACCGTCTATACTGGGTGACACCGATGCTTTCTATGTAAGGCTGATATTATACGTTGTGAGATTGTTCCAGCCGCTCATGCACCCACATGCGAATAAGGGTAGACATACCCATACCTTTTCTCGCCGCTTCTGCTTTTAGTTCTGAAATTACTGAGGCATCAAGACGCAGAGTCACAGGTTGCTCTTTGCGTAATACAAGGTTTTTAGGTTTGGGTAGAAAGTCTTTTATTTCTACTGCATTTTCCAGATCTACATCAGATGGCTCATTAGTGTATTTTATTTTTTTCTTCATAACGTTTTTCTCCTTTTCTCCAAAATCCCGCACCGAAGATCCGGATGATGTCTTCCCTGTATGTAAAGCGCACAGTCATTATACCATCTGCAACTTTTCCAATACAGTAATAACGTTTTTCATCAGTACTATGAATGACATCTTCCAGGATGATACGGTTTTCATCTAAAAAGGCCTCCTGTGCCTCTTTAAATGATACCCCATGTTTAATAATATTTTCCTGGTCTTTATTATTATCCCATTCAAAGTTCGGCTTTTTATGATGCTAATGTATTACAAATGATAGCGTTTGACAATTTACAAAGCCAGGGTTTACCCTGTTTAACATGTTTTGTATTTGTTTAACTAGGGGCATATACTTGTCTTTTACAGGATCTCTAGGAATAGCTCAGATTGATTCTTTTCCACGCAATGCACCATTTAAAAACTTAATTTGTTTTTTTAACTGAGAAATATTGTTCCGGTATTTTTTCCTTAATTCTTTTGCCCTTGCGTATTCATCTATTACCTTATCCGGTACATTTCTGCCCTGATAGATAAATTTGACATCTCCATTTTCCCGAAGGACTACGTAGTAATACTCATGGTCTTTGATTTTCTTTTTTATAAGGCTTCCGGCTGGAAGCTTTTCTAATTCCTTTTCATATCTCTCCTTCATCCTGATGGAGTTATCCAGCTCCTCTTTTAGAACACCTTTTATTGCCATTTAAAACTCCTGTTACCATACAAACATGTTGATACGTTAAATTGTATGGTAACGATTGTCAAACAAATAGTTACCATACAATATGGTGAGTTTGCTGTTATGTATGGTAACTTAGGGAATGATTGTTCACTAGTACAGATAGGCTATAGAAGGAAAATTAATTTTGGAACAGGCAAATATTCTTATCTTCCCTTTCAGCTTTGAAGTTTCAGCTTTTAGCTCTTTTCCTCTTTATTATTAAACCGGTTAGCAGTAAACCCATAACGTCAAACCGAAAATAAAAAAATCATGGTATCTTGTCTTTTGAAAACAGGTAAGAGAAAAACAAAATCGATCATTCCCTCTGATAAAATTGAAAACGCCATTTTAATGATCCGCGGTCAGAAGGTGATGTTGGATAAAGAACTTACTTATAGACTTGCCCGCATCATGCTCCGGGAAACCCGGAAGTCATAAAATAGAAGAAGCAGCCCCCGTTTAAACAAATACAAAAAATTGTTAACCGGAAAATTATTCATTATGGACAGGAAAGATAAGGACAGATAATTGACTGTCTGTAAAGAAGAGGCAGAAATGATTGATCCTGCCTCTTCTCTACCGCATTATTAATCCGACAGCAGCAGTGGCAGCCAGGGCATACCCTTTGATGGATGAGATGATAAATCTTGGGGGTTAGTGCCTCTTTTATACTCCTTAAGGTTGCTAAACCCATCTCCATCATCATCTTCGTTGGCATCATTATAAAGTGGATCAAGGTTATACTGCACCTCCCAGCCATCCGGCATGCCATCATTATCAGAGTCTTCATTAGCAGGGTCAGTTTCACCGCCATCAACCTGCCCATTATGATTAACATCCTCTTCTCCATCTTTTAATCCATCATCATCATTGTCTGCCTTTAGAGGGTTTGTTGTGGTTGATGAATCGGCATCAGGAATAAAAGCGCTGCTTGTATCGGTCTGGTGTCCGCTTGTTACACCGGTTTCAGTTCCGTCCTGAATACCATCATTATCAGAATCCGCATTACATGGGTTTGTTTCTCCTGTATCTACAACACCATTATGATTAGCATCCTCAACTCCATCGATTATACCATCATCATCTGTGTCAGCATCAAACGGGTCTGAGCATCCTGCGCTTTCCATTTCATCTGATAACCCATCACCATCAGTATCAACAGGAATATAATAATATGCAAATGCCCGACCTTCATTTGTCTGACCATTGTCATAATAACGAGCTCCAACAATAACGTCTGAATAGCCGTCTCCATTCACATCTCCTGCAGATGCAACACTGTATCCAAATTCGGCATTAGCCTGGTCTGACTCTGCTGTCCATCGTGGTGTATTGCCAAGTCCTGAGGATGAACCATAATACACAAATGCCCGACCTTCATCTATCTCACTATTGTCATAAAAATAGGCTCCAACAATAATATCTGAATAGCCGTCTTTGTTCACATCTCCTGCAGATGCGACACTGTTGCCAAAACGGGCATCAGTCTGGTCAGCCTCTGCTGTCCATGCAGGGGTATTGCTGAGACCCGATGATGAACCATAATACACAAACACACGACCTTCATTTATCTCAACATTGTCATACAAACGAACTCCAACAATAACATCTGAATAACCGTCTCCATTCACATCTCCTGCAGATGCAACACTGTATCCAAATTGTGATTCGGCCTGGTTTGATTCTGCTGTCCATGAAGGTGTATTGCTAAGTCCTGAAGCTGAACCGTGGTACACAATTGCACGACCTTCATTTGTCTGACCATTGTCATAAACATAAGCTCCAACAATAACATCCGAATAGCCGTCTCCGTTCACATCTCCTGCAGATGCTACACTCCATCCAAATTGGGCATCAGCCTTGTCAGACTCTGCTATCCATGCAGGTTCACTGCTAAGCCCTGAGGATGAACCGTGATACACAAATGTCCGACCGGCATATGCCCCATATAAATGGGCTCCAACAATAATATCAGAATAACCATCTCCATTTACATCTCCTGCAGATGCAACGCTGACTCCAAAATGGGATTCAGCCTGGTTTGACTCTGCTGTCCATGAGGGCATATTGCTTAGTCCTGAGGATGATCCATAATAAACAAAGACCTTACCTTCATTTGTCTGACCATTGTCATATCCATGAGCTCCAACAATAACATCAGAATAGCCGTCTCCATTCACATCTCCTGCCGATGCAACGCTGGATCCAAAATAATTATAATCATAATAGGGAGGACCCTGACCAGACTCTGCTGTCCATGAAGGTGTATTGCTAAGTCCTGAAGCTGAACCGTAATACACAAAGGCCCTACCTTCATGTGTCACATCATTGTCATATCCATAAGCTCCAACAATAACATCCGAATAACCGTCCCCGTTTACATCTCCTGCAGAGGCAATACTGAATCCAAAATAGGAACTACCCTGGTCAGTTTCTTCTGTCCATGAAGGTGTATTGCTGAGACCTGATGTTGAACTATAATACACAAATGCCCGCCCTTCATCTGCCTCACCACTGTCATAATAAGGAGCTCCAACAATAACATCAGAACAACCGTCTCCATTCACATCTCCTGCAGAGGCAACGCTGTATCCAAAACGGGATTCAACCTGGTCAGAATCTACTGTCCATGAAGGTATACTCCTGAGACCCGATGGTGAACCATAATACACAAATGCCTGTCCTTCATCTGCCTCACCATTGTTATAAGCAGGAGCTCCAACAAGTATATCAGAATAACCGTCTCCGTTCACATCTCCTGCTGATGCAACACTGAATCCAAACAAAGATTCAGCCTGGTTTGACTCTGCTGTCCATGAAGGTGTATTGCTAAGTCCTGATGATGAACCATAATAGACAAAGGCACGACCCTCATCTGTCTCATCATTGTCATATAAATAAGCTCCAACAATAACATCCGAATAGCCGTCTTTGTTTACATCTCCCGCAGATGCAACACTGTACCCAAAATAGGAATCAGCCTGGTTTGACTCTGCTGTCCATGAAGGTGTATTGCTAAGTCCTGATGCTGAACCATAATAGACAAAGGCTCGACCTTCATTTGTCTCACCACTGTCATAACCCGGTGCCCCAACAATAACATCAGAATAGCCGTCTTTGTTCACATCTCCTGCAGATGCAACACTGTATCCAAACATGGCATCAGCCTGGTTTGACTCTGCTGTCCATGAAGGTGTATTGCTAAGTCCTGCAGCTGAACCGTAGTACACAAAGGCCCTACCTTCATCTGTCTCATTATTGTCATATGAAAAAGCTCCAACAATAACATCAGAATAGCCGTCTTTGTTTACATCCCCTGCAGATGCTACGCTGGATCCAAACCAGGAACTATCCTGGTCAGACCCTGCTGTCCATGAAGGTATATCGCTAAGTCCTGAGGATGAACCATAATACACAAATGCTCCACCATAATTTCCTGATCCATCGTTATAAAGAGGAGCTCCAACAATAACATCTGAGTAACCGTCTTTGTTCACGTCTCCTGCAGATTCAACACTGTATCCAAAAAATGAAAACGCCTGATCAGACTCTGCTGTCCATGAAGGAGTATCGCTAAGACCCGATGATGAACCATAATACACAAATGCTCCACCATAATTTCCTGACCCATCGTTATAAAGAGGAGCCCCAACAATAACGTCAGAATAGCCGTCTTTGTTTACATCTCCTGCAGATGCAACACTGTATCCAAACATGGAATCAGCCTGGTTTGACTCTGCTGTCCATGAAGGTGTAGTAACCAGGGGATCAATTGTTACAGGATATATCGCACCTGTTGTATCTACCTGTATTTGAAGATCATCAGCCAGGATAATCATCTCGGATGGTAAAACTTTCCCCGACGAATCAAAGGCATAGAGTTTTCCAAAATTTACAACACTTGCCTCACCAGGTTTGCCAAATTTAATATTATCACCCGACTCGTCAATTTCACCTGTTAGATTTCCAATAATGCCAAGCTCCAGTACCAAAATATTTCCTGCACCACTTTTATGCGTAACAAAAGGAGCTTCTATTGTAAAACCCTGCTCAAGACCCTTTTCATCATTTATATACCACTCTGTAAGGTTTTCTCCCCTTTGATACTCTACACGGTTCATGTCTTTACTAATTTTACCCGGTTCAACAGGCCTTATATCACCCTTTAAACCAAACCCCATTAAACTAAACCCCCATTCCCAGTCAGGGTTATCTGTTCCAGGGGTTACACGTATACCATCGGGTGTAAAATATGTGCGCAGATTATGCGCCCTGTTCATGGCATGATATTCGGTTTTATAACCCTGATTATCAGTTTTATTCTTCTCAGCTACCCAGTACTCTGATTTAATAATTTTCTGCTGTACCCTTTGCCACCAGTCGGCATCAGTACCAGCAGGTAACTCTACAGTTTTTTCTTTAATAACTATTGGTGTGATTGCACCTACTTGAAAGGTAAATAAAATAGTCATAAAGAGGATTAGATTAGTGAAAGATATAATTGTTTTACCAGTATTAAACATTTTTATACTTTTCATTGTATAACTCCTCTACTTTATAGATTAGCAATCAAATTAAATTCTGATATGTTATATATCGGAAAATGCATATTAGGCCCTTTAATAAATCTCGTCATAAAATTTATATGTCCCACCTGTTACTGCATCTATTCTGTCTCCTATACCACGACCAGTTGATAGTGTAAGACCTAAGACTGTAATGAACCTATTATGTCAAATGTGTAGACATATATTTTCATAACTTCCTCCAGCGGTTTGTAAATTAAAAATATTTTACATTAATTTTCGTAAAACTCAAAGGATATAGTAAAAATAGGGGTTGCACCTCAAAATATAAATTCAAATTAGTTTTGAGATTTTTGGGTGCATCCTATGCATGAGATAGCAGAAAATGCTCATCATTTGTAGTGTTTGGTGAAAATGTCAATTTTGATGTCTTCGTAAAAAACTAAATCTCACACAAAGGCACAAAGTCGCAAAGAACTACATAAAATAAAATCAATTTTTCTGGTGTTCTTTCCGGCTTTGCGTGATAACTTGCCTTTTTACAGTATTGTCAGTGTTGGTAAAATCGATGTTAAACAGTAAGTATAAAGGGAAGCTCAAAAAGATAAATGGCTAAACATATTCGAAACATCATTCTTCTCCTGCTTGTGTTTATCATTGCAAACGGGTTATATCATTCACTTAAGGCAAATCCCCCTGGCACAAACTATGAAAGCCCGGAATACAGCATTGCCCCTGATGATATAGATTTTCTCTGCGACCTTACCTATACTGGTGTAGATGGTAAGAGCGTATCGGAACAGGAAATTTTTGACCGGATGTTTTATCTTATCGACAGGGCAGAGAGGTATATCCTTATTGATATGTTCCTGTTTAATACCTATGTCGGGAAGGCGGAAAAACCATACAGGAATCTGGCGGATGAGCTGACCCGAAGGCTTATAAAAAGCAAACAGGATCGCCCCGGTATAATGATAGATCTTATAACCGACCCCATTAACAGCATATATTATGGCGCTGAATCAAAGGAGCTGGACTCTCTTAAAAAGGCAGGTGTGAATGTTATCCAGACTAACCTTCGCTCTCTCAGAGACAGCAACATGATCTATTCGCCCCTGTGGAGGGCCTTTATTCAGTGGTTCGGTAATTCTTATAAGGGAGGGTTGTTTCCCAACCCATTCTCTGACACAGGCAAAAGGGTGACGCTTCGTTCATACCTCGAAATGCTGAACTTCAAGGCCAATCACAGAAAGGTATTTGTGGCTGATCACAAAGAGGATCTCCGGGGAATAGTGACCTCAGCCAATCTCCATGACGGCAGCTCGGCATATTCAAACGTGGCCTTTGAAATAGCGGGGCCATTCGCAGTGGAATTTTATAATGCAGAAAAGGCAGTGGCTCAATTTTCAGGCGGAAGGCTTAGCCCTCTTGATTTTTATATCCCCCCTGAAAAGAAGAAAGAAGCGGGTGATCATGCACGTGTCAGGTTGATCACAGAAGAAAAGATAGAGGATGCCCTGCTGGATAGCATAGATCAGGCAGGTAATGGCGACATGATCAGCATCGGGGTCTTTTATCTGTCCGATAGAGAGATTATTGATTCGCTTATTAATGCATCGGAGAGAAAAGCTATAATACGAATAGTGCTTGACCCCAATAAGGATGCCTTTGGGAGGGAAAAGAACGGCATTCCCAACCGGCAGACAGCAGGTAAACTGCTTGCAGGGTCCGGGAAAAAGATAAGGATACGCTGGTATGACACTCGCGGGGAACAGTATCACAGCAAATTCGCCCTGTTTGAATATAAGGGGCGCGCATCCAGGGTTATACTTGGCTCTGCCAATTTTACACGGAGAAACCTTGATAATTATAATCTTGAAATGAATGTCAGCCTGACCGCTCCTTCTAATAACAGGGCTGTAATGGAGATAAAAGGGTATTTTGAAAGGATATGGAACGGAGAGGGATATACAGCGGATTATACAAAATATGAGGAGGATTCTTTCTTTAAGGCCCTTTTTGCGCTATTATTTGAAACAACCGGGACATCAACATTTTAAATAATCTGACAGTAGGATTAAGTTTTAAGATGAGATTCTTTTTCAGACAAAAAAAACAGATAATACTCGGCATTCATGGGCTGGGAAATAAACCACCCAGTGATATTTTAGCGCAATGGTGGTTGAATTCTATGAGAGAAGGGCTTGCGAGAATAGGTAAAACGCGCCTTCATATCCCATTTGAACTGGTATACTGGGCCGATGTCTTATACGATGAACCTCTTGATCCCTCAATTACTGATCCTTCACATGCCTTATTTAACCCTGAACCATATACAGAGGTTAAACCCGGCCAGGTTGTGCGAACTGTTACCTTTCGTAAAAAAATAATGCGTTTTATAGGAAGTAAACTTGATAAGATCTTTCTTAAAGATGATATGACATTGAAATTCGAAGGCCTGACCAATAAATTTATCAGTAAATATTTTCATGACCTGGAAGCCTATTTCGGCGATAGTTCAAATCCGGTTCAGGAGCCGCATTATTCCGCAAAAGAACTGATAAGGAAAAGACTCATTGATGCGCTTACCAGATACAGGAAGTATGAAATTATGGTAATCGGCCACTCCATGGGATCAATCATTACTTATGATGTTCTGGTACATTATCCTCAAATTCCGGAAGTGCATACTTTAGTTACCATGGGATCACCTCTGGGATTACCGGTTATTGTGAGCCGGATTTATCTGGAGTTAAAGAAGTTTAAACCGGATATTAAAAAACCACCTGCTCCCGGGAAGGTCTCTAACAAATGGTATAATATCTCCGATGAGGATGATAATGTTGCGCTTGATCATTCAATAAGCAATGATTATGAAAAGAATGAAAAGGGCATCAACGTTGAGGATATCAATGTTTGTAATGATTACGAATTTAATGGTGAGAGCAATCCTCATAAGGTTTACGGCTATTTGAGAACGCCCGAATTTGCCGGGATTATTGATCAATTTTTAACCGAAGAAAAAAGAAATCTATTTTATATGGGTTTTAAGTCTATACGAGATAGCTTGCAGAGGGCCGCGGATAAAATCAAAAAGATTTTCCAGGAAAAAAACAGAGGGGATCAACCACCGGTTTAGCGAATACAAAAAATATTTAACCGGGGAATCCTTTATTTCTGACCAGAAAGACAAAGGCAGGCAAGTGCATGGAAAGAAGAGGCAGGAATGATTGATCCTGCCTCTTCTCAACCCTCATTATTAATCCGACAGCAGCAATGGGATCCAGGGCATTGCTCTGTTAATTGGATATGAGTTTTCATCCTGTGGGTCTGTTCCTCTTTTATATTCAATAAGGTTCTTAAACCCATCTCCATCAGCATCTTCATTTGCATCATTCACAAGGAGATTCAACTCATTATCAGCTTCCCATTCATCAGGCATACCGTCACCATCAGTATCACTGTTCAGAGTACCTCCTGGTTCATAATCAATAAGAAAATCTGCGTCTTCTATTGAGGTGGGCACAGCAGCAACGCGGAAGAGGGGGGAATAATCGATTCCGGATGCAACTGGCTTCACATTGTATTCTCCCATCTCAACGCCGGAAAACAGGTAACTACCGGTAGGGCCTGTAATTGTTGTTCTTTTAGCGCCTGTATCGGAGGTCAGCACCACCTGCGCACCCGCAACAGCATTGCCGTTTTCATAAACAAGCCTGCCTGATATTACATAGCCCGGATCATCAACAGGTATTGCCGTAAAGCTCGCGGGAGAGGTGTTGGCATTAAAGACATTCACACTGGCTGTAGGTGCAGGTATTTCATATCCGTCACTGTATACCTTAAGGGAATATTCCCCGTTACTGATAAAATCAAAAACAAAGGTGCCGTCACTCCGGGTGGTTGTGCTCAGGTTAAGATATCCGGTTAATAAAACCTGGGCGCCTGAAACAGGTTTACCATCCGGACCTTTGACCGAACCGGTAACCTCCCAGGTGTTGGGATCACTTATTGTTCCATAACGGTATTCATTGTTCAGCCTGTTACGCCGATCCGAAATTTTATAGTAAAGCTGCCAGCATGGGAATTCAACCCCCCACACATTATTAACTTTAAAGGCGGTTATATATTCTCCATCAGGGGCCTGACCTATTTTACCGGTAACATATGCCATAAAGTTGTTGAATTCTGTTTCACTTAAACCCATATAATAGCTTTTTCTTATTTTCATATCATTGTAGAGGTCCAGCATATCGTAATATGCAGGGATCTTGCCGCTAACCTTTTCAATAGCACTCAGGAATAATATTGTCCTCTGATTTTGCGCTGTGCGAACCCAGTTCCCGTCTCCAAGATAGTAGTAAGTATGGTTGGGGACCAGATCGTTCCAGATGTCATACATGTTCTTCATTGTCTTACCTGTCACAGACCTGAACTCCTCAAGAATTTCTTCAGTGGAATACACATATGGATATCTTGAATAGAGCGCACTGAAAAAATTCTTCAGCTCCTGCACATCATTTAAATGTGCATTCTGGGCGATCTCCAGGCGATCAATCAGTGTCTCTTCCAGTGTCCTTAACTTATTAAGTTTAACCACTGCCTGACTTCGCGCCTCTTCCCTTTGGGCAGGGGTGGATAGGGCACTGATCTCAGCATTTATGACATCTACATTAACAGTATATCTGGAAAAACAGTCACTTTCAAAACACGTGGTGGTCCCGGGGTATACTTTGAACCATGGATCGGAGTGAAGGCGGTCGAGCTGCCTGAGGGCTGCTATTACATAACTCAGGCTGTTTTCCGCGTTAAAACGCAGGGAATCATAGCGCTGCCATTCGCTGTTTATCCAGTCCTTTCTTTTGTCAACGCCTGTCCCTAAATTATCTTGAAGTAACGAGACAAGTTCCTCTTCAGCAGTCATCTGATCAAGGATGTTATCCACTGTGCGTTCGGTTGTTGCCACAACATCTATCAAGGTATCAAAGTTTCTGAGCTCCCCGAAATTCAGATATGAGCTTGGAGTATATCCAAGAAGATCGGAATACTGATTAAGCCACAATGCCCTTGAATGCAGGTCATTTATGGACAGCATGATAGTA
>JAAZBV010000110.1 GCA_012513605.1 Desulfatiglans sp.
AAAAATTTTCCGGCAAATGGCATTTATCATTTCTTTCATAGGATGGTAATGAAAAAGGATTATTATTATCCCTTCCTGATCTCATTACTTTTTTTAATTACAAAATTATGTATGTCACCAAGGGTCCTGATATCACGGATATCCTTTTCTTCGGTTATTTTAAATTTGAATGCATTTTCAAGTACAATAACCATATCAACCATATCAAGGCTGTCCAGTTCGAGGTTATCAAAAAGATGTGCGCCAGGGTGCATCTTGTCTTTATCCAGCTCAAACTCCTTAACCAGGGCACTGTTTATGGTATCTATAATTTCATCATTAGTCATGCTCACAGCTCCGTATAATCAGACATGAATTTACCCCTCCAAGGGCAAAATTATTCTTTAAAACACATTTAATATCCCTTGTTTCCAAGGATTTAACAAGGTTTACTATCTTGCATAAATCATCAATATTTTCAAGGTTTAATGTTGGTATTACCTCTTTTCTTTTTATCATATGGATAGAGGCGATCAATTCAAGGCTTCCGCTTGCGGCCATTGTATGGCCAATATGTCCTTTAAGACTGCTTACAGGGACATTCGCGCCAAAAACCTCGTATATTGCCCTGCTCTCTTCAATATCCCCCTGTATGGTGCCTGTTGCATGGGCATTCACATAGTCAACATCATGAGGAGAAATATTTGCATCAGACAATGCCTTTTTCATACACTCTATCAGTGATTCAACGCTGGGATTGGCTATGTTTTCAGGATTTGAGGTAGAGGCAAATCCTATTACCTCTGACAAAATCTCTGCACCCCTCTCTTTAGCGGATTCAAGGGTTTCAAGCAGCAGTATACCGCACCCTTCAGAGCAGACTATTCCATCCCTGTCATGATCAAATGGCCTCGGGGTTTTTGATGGAGATGCATTATAACCGGTTGAAGCGGCATTGATCAGATCAAAAGACATAGTGGTAAAGGGGTGATATTCATCCGCTCCCCCGCACAGCATATAGTCCTGTTTGCCAAATGCTATCATCTCATAACCAATGCCAACTGCCTGACAACCTGTGGAGCATGCGGCAGAAGGGGCTATTACCCTACCCTTTAAACCAAGGACCTGAGAGACATTAAAGGCGCAGGAATGGTTCATCAGCTTAAAGAAGGTTGTTGATCGCATGTTCTCCATGTTTTTATTAACAAAGTAATCATTAAAAAAATTAACAAATGTATCAATGCTGTTTATTGTTGACCCAAGGACAATACCCATATTTTCATTTGAATAATTTTCAGGAAAAATGCCTCCCATTGAAAGCGCCTCCTGACAGGCAAGCACTGAGTATACTGACATATCAGACATGGAACGTCGAAACTTTCTAGGTATAACCATCGGGTCTATATTTTTAACTTTACCTGCCACCATTGAGCGGACACCTTCCATGGATTCAAGATCAGGATGACGTATTATCCCGCTCCTGCCTTTTTCAAGAGAATCATAGAATATTTCGCTCCCCTGCCCAAAGGGTGAGACAGCGCCCATCCCTGTTATAACTACTCTTCTTGGTTCCATCCTCTTAATGCTCCTCTAAGATAATCATGCCCCAGTATATTGCCGCATGCCAGAAAGGCAGAAACAAGCGTGCCTAAGAGGCCAGGGGCAATAATGGACTGCCCTGCCAGATATAAACCCTTGATACTTGTAATTGGAAAAGGGTTATACTGATCTATCTTGTGTTTTGCGCCATACATGCTGCCAGAGGGGTTTCCACTGTAATCTCTCAAGGTCAATGGTGTTGAAAAATCAACTGCCTGTACCTTTCCCTTGAGTTCCGGGTAGTATGACACAAAATATTCCAGCATCTTCTGGCATATATTGTCCTTGAAATCCGAATAACCCTGCGGGCGCTTTCCCCTGGTTGAATCACCCCACTGTTCCACCTCTTTTATTGAGGCGGGGCAGATCATTATAAATCCTTTTGTATCACCTTCATTAATTTTATTACCTGATAGAATTATATTAACAGGACGATTTTCCACCTCTTTACTGTAATCGCCAAATGCATTTCCATCAGCAGGTACAAGGTACAGACTGGGTCCAATCAGTTTTGCAAGATCAATTTCAGTTACTCCATACAGTATAAATGCTGAAGGGGTCTCATCAAGTGTACTGATCCTCTTAATATATGAAGGTCTAAAATATTTATCAGGAACAATATGCATAATCTGTGAAGGGTGTATAGTAGATATTATATTTTTTGCGCTGATCTCTGTTCCATCTTTAAGAGCTATTCCCTTCAGCTCATCTGCAGATGAAAATATCAGCCTTTCAACCTCACTGTTTAAAAATATGTCAACGCCATTTTTCAGGGCTCTCTTTTCATATGCATCCACAAGGGTGGTGCCTCCTCCATCAATATAATTTACAGATTCATAATATGGCCCGACTATATATGCATAATTGTTTAATCCCTGCTCACAGGGAGGCACACCATTTAAAAGAGAGTGTATACTCAAGACAGATTTAAGATAAGGATTATCTGTGTGACGTGACAGAAAATCATAAAGGCTGATCCCATGAACATTTTCAAGGATATTCATGGCCTTTATATCAGCATTAAGGTTAATAAACGGGAGTAGAGAGCACTGCCTTTTTATCTCCTTAAAATATGCATCGATAAGGGAGGTATCATCAGGGAATACCTGTTTGAGAGAGACTGTAAGCTGTTCCAGACCCTTAGGAAACCTGAATTCAAATGAGGAATCACTGAATCTGACAGTATCATAATAATTATTTTCAGTTGAAAACAGGGTTAGGTGCTCTGAAACACCCAGATAATCAAGCATAAGCCTGCTGCTATTACCTTTCCCTATTCCACCAGCATGATGAAAACCAGTGTCAAAATAGCAGCCTTTTCTCCTGAAACCCCTGATAACAGGGCCTGTTCTAACAGATTTCTCTACCAGAGCGGTTTTAAGACCATTTTTTGAAAGGATAATCGAGGAGGCAAGCCCTGATAAACCTGCGCCTATGACTGCACAATCATAGCTCATTGATCTACCCGTATAACAAGGCAGGAATTGGTCCCGCCGAATCCGGCTGAGTTGCACAGTATATTCCGGGGTGAATAATCCTTTGTCTCTCTGACTATATTAAGTCTTTCGAGGGCTGCATCAGGTTTTTTAAAGTTTATGTTTGGGGCAATAAACCCCTGCTGCGCCATAATAACAGAGTATACTACCTGTGAGGCCCCTGACATCCACAATTCATGACCTGTCATGGATTTTGTTGAAGAGATAAAGGGTGTTTTTTCGCCAAAGACCTTTAAAATATTTGAGCCTTCTGCCGCATCCCCTGCCGGTGTTGATGTTGCATGGGCGCAGATATAATCTATTTCAGTTACAGTTATTCCCGCACCCTTTAATGCCATCTCCATTGCCCTGGCTAGGCCGTCTCCGTCAGGTACAGAGAGGTTTGAACCATCAGATGAAAAACCATAACCCGTGATTTCACCTAGTATCTTTGAACCTCTTTTTTTTGCGAGATCATATCGCTCAAGTATAATTGCAGCGGCTCCACCGCCCGGTACAAGGCCATCCCGGTTTATATCAAAGGGTCTGCTTGCAGCCACTGGATTTTTGATATTAACAGAAAACGCGCCAAGGCCGTCAAAGCTGCACATGGATTCCCAGTTTATCTCCTGTGCCCCACCGCAGATAATACGTTCCTGTTGCCCGAGGGCAATAAGGTTTGCAGCCTGACCTACTGCATGACCGCCACTTGAACAGGCCGAGCTTATGGTCCAGCATGCGCCTCTGGTTTTAAAAATCGTGTTCAGGTTCATGGTTATGGTTGAAGTCATTGAGCGGAATACAAGACCGCTGCCTATGGATTTTGTCTCCCCTGACTCCCTTAACATCTCTACCTGTTCGATAGCGGCAATACAGCTTGAGTCACACCCGAATATGATGCCTGTCTCCGGGTTCCGGATTGCCTTTTCATCAAGCCCGGACATGTTAATCGCATCCATTGATGCAGCATATGCCTGCACTGCAAAATCAGGCATGGTTTTTCTCTGCTTTCTTGATAGATACGCATCAGGTGAAAAGCCTTGGATTGCTCCGGTCAGAGGGCTTCTGAATCCCATCTCTTCACGGGTTGCATCAATGACAATACCTGACCTGCCTTCACGCAATGAATTTCCCACTGTCTCTATATCATTACCCAGACATGAGATTATGCCTATACCTGTTATTGCCACTCTATGCATCTGTTAACCCGGTATCCCTTTCATTTACATGTATATGCCACCATTAACCGAAAAGACCTGGCCTGTTATATATGAGGCGTCCTCCGAGCATAAAAAGGCGACAATACCGGCAACATCTTCAGGTTTTCCAAACCGGCCAAGGGGTATCATTGGCAGTATATTCTCTTTTGGCAGCCCCTCTGTCATCTCACTTTCTATAAAACCGGGCGCTACAGCATTAACAAGCACATTGCGTTTTGCCACCTCTTTAGCAATGGATTTTGTCGCACCTATTAGCCCTGCCTTTGCTGTAGAGTAATTCACCTGGCCAGCGAGCCCGTTCTGACCGGATGTTGAGGTGATATTGATTATCCTCCCCTCTCTTTTGCGGAGCATGCTGTTCAATACAATTTTTGTAACATTGAAAAACCCGTCAAGATTGATCGCAAGGACATCGTTCCACTCCTCCTGACTCATCCATATCATAAGTGCATCACGGCTGATACCGGCATTGTTGACAAGCACATACGGGGTTTCAGTTTCAAGCATGGGTTCAAGGGTGGTTTTTACAGCATTCATATTGGTTACATCGAATTGCAAAAGGCTGCATTTTACACCTTCACCCCTGATATCTTCTGCAATCTTCTCAGCCTTTGCCTGATTTTTGTTATAATGCAGCCAGATATCAAACCCCTTTTTAGCAAGA
The DNA here is from genome assembly GCA_012513605.1 of Desulfatiglans sp. Classification (NCBI taxonomy): domain Bacteria; kingdom Pseudomonadati; phylum Thermodesulfobacteriota; class Desulfobacteria; order Desulfatiglandales; family Desulfatiglandaceae; genus Desulfatiglans; species Desulfatiglans sp. Next base: position 4,938 of record JAAZBV010000110.1, read on the forward strand.
GTAAAGGCAATAGCAGAACCAATACCCCCGCTCCCTCCGGTAACAAGCGCAATCCTTGATTTATCCATTTTTATCCCCGGAAAATTAACTCAGATTTTTGTTTTAATTATTAATAAATATTCATTTTACTTCTAGCAGGATCAGCCAAATCATTGTTTTTTAAACCTTTTGTTGATCCGCCATCGCACAAGGCTATGGCTAAACAAGAAGTTGAATGCTAATGACTGACCGCTCACATTAAAAACGACAGTTTTTAAATGTGCACTATTTAACATAATTAATTAGTTTTTCATATATTAATTAGTTTCCATCCGGAAAGAGGTTATTTTCGGGTATAGCCTTTAGTCCGGCTTCCCACGAAACTGAAGCAACAATGGCTACTTGGGAAAAGATATATAATTTTTTCCCTTGCATTCTTATGGTGCTGCTTTAGTAATAAACAGCAATAATATATTACTGAGGTAACATATGAGTAGAATACAAGATTTAATTGATGAAGCTATTTCTCTTCCTATAGAGGAAAGAGCTTTCCTTGTAGATTCTCTGCTTCGAAACATGAATCCTTTAGACGAGGAAAACGACAAAAAATGGGCGACAAAAGCGAAAAGTGTGGTCATGGGGACAATCCATAAGATTCTAAGTTATTAGCCTTTCAGCTCAATACCCCTGGCTTTTGCTGCTGACTTGCCCCTGTCTACAGCATAGCCTACTGCCGGCTGGGATATACCTAATCTTCTCGCTATGGATGTCATGCTTTCACCAAGCTCTCTTACGCACAGGTAACAGAATACACTCCTTGCCTCAGATATACTGCTCCTCCTGCTGCCTGAGTACATATCTTCCTTTTCAATCCCATATCTTTCTAAAACCAGCTTCTCTACAAACTTTATATCATAACCTTTCTTTTTAAGCCTGTATCTGCGGTCAAATGCCTCATTTGCTTCGGCTATTACCTCTGTTATGAATTCACTGTCTCCAAGTATCCTCTCATCACCCTTTATTCTCTCATTCTTCTTTAACGGGTTTTTCCTCACCTCAGACCATCCCCCAAGGCTTCTTATCATCCCTCCGCCGACCAATTCAGGTCTTCTTCCTTTTTCTATGCCCTCCTCTACAAACCTTACATATTCCTTTCTGGCCTTTGATAAGCTTTTATTGAAATATCCCAGTACATATTTTACATCCTGCCACTTTCTTTTAATGTTATTCATGATTGTAATATGACCTGAGTATGGATATTTATTGAGTTCAGGTATTCCTGGTAGCAGTTTTGCCCGTAATGGATTAAGGTGGATATACCTTACCAATTCAAGCAGATAATTATCCTCCTGGCATATAATGGATTTATATCGGTTCTGAAACAGTTGGCCGTGGCGTTTGTATTTCTTATTAAAATAGACAGCATACCCAGTAAGGAGTCTTCTCATTACTTTAGATACGCCTGCTTCACCGCTTCTTAATAAAAAGTGAGCATGATTTGGCATGAGGGCAAAGGCATAGCACGATGTTTTGGTTTCTGGAAGAATAATGGATAGTCTTTCAAGTAGGTTATCCCTGTCTTCATCCTCTCGGAATATTTTTTTTCGTTCTATGCCCCTGATCATTACATGATGTAATACCCCTGGGGCGTCTAATCTGGATTGTCTTGGCATAATGCCCAACTTCACTACCAGATCATTCTATTTATGTCAAGTTATTTTGTTTCTTATGGACGTCCCACTTTCCACCATAAGAATCAAAATAACCTATTTAT
>JAAZBV010000111.1 GCA_012513605.1 Desulfatiglans sp.
ACTTTCGATAAGCATGAATCATATCCTCCTTCCCATAGGTTAGTCACCAACAGGAAGTACTTGATTTGATTCATGCTTTCAAGTTTTTTATTAACCTGGCACCCACAAATTCTTGTGAGGAGCCAAAAAAACTTTCTATCCCGATTGGGGAGGCTTTAATAGGGGTAATCGGAAAAAAATATCTCTTTTCAATAAATGGTGAAAAAAGGGCTACGCCCAGGCCGCCGTTAGTAAAGGCATCAAGTATACCGTGAAGGGTGGTCACAAAAGAAAAATCTACGGCATATAAAAATCCCTGTTTACATGTTCTTCTCCCGGCCCATGCCAGCATAAAACCTGTTACAGAACCAAGAAGGCAAGAGAAAAAAATGGAATGAAAAAATCCCCTGTGACCAAGAAAATGTGCATATGGAATCCCAAGCCTGAAACATATTACATCAGCATCGGGTATTGTGGCACATAGAACAGATAATACCATGAAACCACGCGGTCATTTTCGATTTTTAAAAGCAAGGCCAGAAACAAGGCCTGTAAATGAATGTGTCAGAATCGTGGGCAATCTGTTCCCTCCAATCAGATCTTTTCTGCAATAAATACGATAATCATTGCCGCAGGTACAAGAAGCAGTTGCGCTAGCAGTGTCCCGGCCAGGCGGCTCAGGTCAAGCCAGATAATTGAACGTCTGAAATATGGCTGACCGATTTTATTATTTACCACATCATCTGTTAATAATGAAAAATAGGGGTCAATAAAAATTAGTAAAACTATTGTTGCAACCCCATTGATAACTGACGAAAGCTGACTGGATGTTACCCTCATTTCGGGGTTGAGGTAACCAGCATACAATGCAGAAAATACCCCTGTGCTCCATACTGCTGTGGCAATAATATTATAAAATATATATCTGTATGGGATATGGTTGCTAATTCTGAAAAATAGGAAATTTCTTTTTGAAGGGATCTTTATTGAACTCCTGATGTGATAAAACCCTGCACGAGTAAATCCCATAAAAAACAGCCTCGAGATGGAATGATATTCCCTGAATTTTTCCACTGCTCTTGTAAAGAGGCGCTGAAATGTAGGGGTGATTAATATGCCGAAAATTGTTGCTGCGGATGCTGCAAACAGCATAACCCTGAAATCCGTCACCGCCCCGCTAATAATTCCATTGGCGAGATTCTCTTCAACCCTTTTTGCCAGGATGGGCCCCTGAAAGGTATTTGCAGTTCTGGAGCCGAGCACCATTATATTAAACAGGGCAAATGATACTGCTATTGTGCCTGTCCTGGTTCCTGATATCCTTACTGAATAGGCTAGTGTACCGATCATGTGAATGACAAAGGTCAGAATGATGAGAAAAACTAATGTAATATCCATTTGTATACCTTGTAAAACAGTGAGTATCATTTTCTTCAAAGTAGGGTGGGGTTCCTGTCCCACCATAGCTTTAGCGACGGTGGATTATACCCCACCATGTAGAGACAAGGCATGCCTTGTCTCTACGAAATAAATATAATGCAAAACCACCTCAATCTTAGCCTAAAGCTATATTAACTGTAGAAGGGGCACGGTGCACCGTGCCCTTACCATGTACGGCCTAATTATAAATAACGAGGCTGTCGAAAAACCCTTTTTTCGAGAGATTTATGCTCCCAGGGTATGGCAGCCCTAAAAAAATTATTTTTATAAAAATAAAACGAATTTAAAAAACGAAAGTCAAAATCCCGATG